>CAYZXF010000001.1:0-2026 GCA_964482355.1 uncultured Anaerolineaceae bacterium
TGATCAGCGGAGCTATCGGCCAGGCGGTTAAGGCCGTCGATGAGGGAGAAGTAACCGTTGGCGCTGAAATCCAACCCGATCCAGAGGATGGAACCGGGCCTTGGGCGGTGGTCAGTGTCCAGCTCCCTAGCTCGCAGCAGGTCAACCAGCAGGCTCTCGGATTGGCAATGCTTCTCGAAGATGATTCGGCAGCCGAGGCCTCAGGGCTTTCCAAAATTCGTTCGCTGGCGCAGTCAATAGGCGGAGACCTATGGTTAGATGAAACGGAGAGCGAGCAGCCAAAGCTCATGCTCTCCCTTCCTTTGCTTGCGACACGGCGCGGGGAGGGGGATATTCGAAGTATTGTGGAATCCCACCTTGCGCAGGATCCAGATAGTATTGAGACGCTTCTAATCCATGTGGAGGACCCCGTGGGCCTGGAGACGATGTCCAAGGAGCTTGGAGATGAAGGCTACCGAATTGCAGTAACTTCCGATGGGAGTGAGGTGCTGGCGCTCGCTCGCCAGGAGCGCCCAGATCTAATTCTCCTGGATATGCTTGCCCGGAATCCGGAGGCGTTGGAGGTAGCTACGGTTTTGAAGCAGGATCCCCGCACGCTCAACATACCAGTTTTGTTCTTGACTTCGATGAGTGATCCGCAAGAGGGAGGTCAACGGCTCGGAGCTGCTAGCTTTCTCGTTCGACCCGCGGGTACGGCTGCTTTAGTCTCTACCATTCAAGGCGTGCTGGGGGCGGGCGTGAGCCCCGCTGGACGGGTTCTGGTGGTCGAGCAAGACGATGAAGCCCGCGAGATTTTGGTAATGATAATTCAGGCTCACGGGTATCGAGTTACTGAAGCAGCTGGTCCAGAGGAGGGTCTTGCACTCGCAGAGCATATCCCCCCGGAGTTGGTGCTGGTCAATGCTGTGATGGCTCAGGAGCGTGATTATTGGCTACTGCGTGGTTTGAGGCAGCTAGGACACCCTTTTGATATTTTTGTACTTGCAGAAGCCCTTACGGAGGAGCAGGGTAGGGCTGCCGTTGATCGCGGGGCTTCTGGCTATAGTGAAACCGGAAAGCTGGGACAGCTTCTAGATCAAGTCAGAAAACAGCGGGATCAGAATTAAATTACAAGGATGGGTGTACCGCGACCGATGCGGCGGTTTTCATCTGGGGCAACGACAGGCAGGGTCCACCGGTAAAGCCACTTGGCCTCTTTGGGGTGCATGTTGATGCAGCCATGGCTTTTGGGCCGGCCAAAATCGTTGTGCCAGTAGGTTCCATGGAACGCAACGCCGGTTGCTGTGAAGAAGGAGACCCAGGGAACACCGGGCAACTCATACGCTTCGAGATCGGCGGTGATACGGCCATCCCCCATATGGCGACTGGGCATTTTGACCTCAACCCAATAGCGACCGGTAGGGGTGATGGTGGGAATACCATTTTCCCTGGGTCGCTTATCTGGAATTCCACTAGATATCCGAGTACGAAACACAAGCTTGTTGTGCTCGTAGCAAAACAGCTCCTGGCTGCTCAGCCTGACTTCAATCCGCTTATAGCGCAGTGGAATATCGGGCGAGATGGGCGCGATTTCAGATAGCGGCACCCATCGCATGTGTTCTCCACGCACCCAATAATTGATCCGCACTAAGTCGTCAAAGATCTGATACCAGATCCGACCATCTTCACCAGTTGTCAAATCTGTCACCCACGCGGTGGAGTGGTAGTACAGGCGATACAGAGGATCTGACTGCGGATTCGGTTCTCGATACGTGCGAGTGTAGGGAACGGAGATCTCGAACAGAGCGCCATCATTTGGGATCGTGGAGAGTGCAGGTTGTGGATCCCAGTCAACTCGCTGCACATGCCCGGAATGAACGTAGCCGTCAGGAACCTTGTGCCAGATAGGATTATGTTGGGGTCCATCGTCGGCAGTTGTGCGATCTAGCAAGCTAATGAGACTATCCCGAGTGAGTCGGTCCAGCTGATTGGATTGAAAACTCGGTTCCGAGTACAGGCCGATCCAGTCCACCGTGACGCGCCCAAC
>CAYZXF010000002.1:0-7799 GCA_964482355.1 uncultured Anaerolineaceae bacterium
GCTATCCAGGGCGATGGATTTCGCAGCCTAGCAGAGGGCCAGCAAGTTGAGTTCTCTGTAGAGCAAGGCCCCAAAGGCCTGCAGGCAGCAGACGTCACTATTCCCTGATCAATCAGATTGACAACAAAAAAAGCCCCCGCATTGCGGGGGCTTTTTCCTTTCTTGAGCTAGTTTGACCGGCGAGCAGTTTAGTCGGCTGCGGCCGGAACCGGTTCAATGCCTTCAGATTCCTGCGTCGGCAGCTTCATTCGCAAGACCCGGAAACTCATCACGAATGCGATCGACATTATGAAAGCACCTACAAACATCGGAAGAGCGATCGCGGTTTCAGCTGAAAGAAACGGCAGCTCCAATTGAAGCAGAAGCCCAGCAAGTATTGGGCCGATGACCAGGGTAAGGCTATTGGAAGATTGAAACGCTCCCAGGACCCTGCCTCTCATCTCGGGTGGAGAGAAACGGGTCAATATCGACTGAAGCGACGGCTGGCTGATCGCATTCGAAACGGCAAAGGGAACAAACACGATTGCCATAGCTAAGGGACTTCGCGAGAATCCTATCCCGATGAAGGCCAACACACGCACAAATGCGGTGACATTGACCAATCTTCGCTCTCCAAACCGCTTCACCAGACGCCCGACGAACACGATCTGGGTCGTCACACTGACCACCCCAATCCAGGTGAGTAATAGCCCAATGTTGCGTTGTGCCTCTTCCAGCGGGATATCGGAAAATAGATTTCGACGCGCAAAGAAGGCGAAGCTGGCCTGCAACATAGAAAATGCCAGGAAGGTCATAATCGTGAACAGCAGAATCGTCCGTACGTCTGGCAGTCGAATGACGTCCATCAGACCCTTCTGATCCGGTTTCTTCTCACGGGAACGGCTGAGCGGCTCTCTATCCTCTTTTGGCAGACTTTCTGGAAGTAGAAATGTCGTCAACAAGATAGAGATTAGCGAGAATATCGCTGCCACAAAAAATGGGGCGCTCTGACTGTATGAGGCAAGTGTCGGATTGGCAGCAGTTACGCTGACGATGAGCGCGGTGAGAGCAGGTCCCACGATGAACCCAGCCCCAAATGCGGCGCTTATCAAGCCAAATCCTTGAGCCCGATTCTTTTCGGTCGTGATGTCGTTGACGTAGGCCTGGGCGGTGGTGATGTTGCCGCCCGAAATTCCATCAATGATCCGGCCCAGAAACAGCAGGAAGAGCGTGTTTGCAAAGCCGAGGATTAGAAACCCCGCGAGCGTTCCGAACTGACTGATAATCAGCACTGGGCGTCGGCCATATGCATCCGAGAGACGGCCGAGGACCGGCCCTGCAACGACCAGCCCGATTGCATACGAGCTCAATAGCAAAATGGCTTGTAGATCGGTCGCGCCGAAAGTTTCCTGTGCATGCAGGAGCAGCACAGGGATGACCATGCCAAACCCAATCAGGTCGACAAATACAACAATGAACAATGCAACGAATCGACGATCCACGCGACTAAATCTCCAATATTCAGCTCGCAGCTGTCGGTCTGGCCCTCACCAAAAAACGGCGACTCTGCCCAAGGTGCCTGAAGGCAGAGTCGAACCAACGGATTATACGTGATTGGTCAAGGGTCTTACTTGTGTAAGCTTGCGCCAATTCCGCGATTCGGTTAATTTGCGTGTGATGTTCATAGCTTCGAAATCGCAGCTCATCGGCACGTTCCTGGCGTTGTTAGTCGTCGGATGCAGTTCTGCCGCGCCACCCACGGAGACTCCTACCGCGACCGATCCGCCGCCGACCGATCTCCCAACCGAAACTTCTACCCCGACTCACACTCCGACCTCGACCTTGACGCCGTCGCCCACGATCACCAGCACTGCGACTATCACGCCAACCGCCTCTTTCACTCCAACCGCGACGGAAACTGAATTGCCAACGCATACTCCGACCCCACCGCCGCCCGAAATCATGGCCGATGTAAACCTTAATTGTCGCTACGGTCCCGATACGGCTTACCTCTACGCGTGGGGATTGGAAGAAGGCAAGACGGCTACCCTCGACGGCCGCAACTTCGCTTCGACCTGGCTGTGGGTACAGCCATGGGATGCCTTATTCCACTGCTGGGTAACGGCCTCGGGTGCCACTTCAAATGTCGAATTTAGTTTGGTTCCGGTGGTTTATCCGCCGCTAATTACTAACCCATCCATTGCGCCCGCGAAGGGCGTCGGCGCCAATCGGAGCGGCTCCAGCGTCAACATCAGCTGGTCTGCTGCCCCTCCAGCGGTCGACCTGGCATACCTGATTGAAGCCCGCATTTGCTCGGGCGGCTTCCCGGTTGACGTGGCCTTTACCACCACCAGCACCTCGTACTCGCTCACAGACGAAACGAGCTGCGGACCGGATTCCTATGGTCAAGTTCGTGTCCAGAACAAGCTCGGCTACTCCAATCCGGTGAGCATTCCCTGGCCCTAGAACTGCCCCTGCTCCGTTCGCTGGTTCTTAGCCATTAGTTTGAATTAGCGCAGTCCGACGCTCTATCCCCCCAACCCCAGCGATTGATCCGCATCGGTTCTCATGTGTTGCCGACAAGGCGCATCTTCGCGCTATGTAAGTTCAATGTAAGCGCACGGTGGATGTCTGATACCCAGAATGGAGGTCCAACGTTTCTTTAAGGTTGAATGAATCTGCTTCGAGCCGAGTTTATTCGGCGCCGCATCTACCATTGGCTCATCCCACCGGTCTCGCTTTGGGTGTTGATCCTCTTTGGGCTAGCGTTTTCTAGCGCATCGGTGGCGCGGGCCGAGAATGTAGATCCGCGCTCGGCTCGCTCGTTGGATGGAAACCCATCCAGGATTCGGAATTCGGAGCCGGCAGCGCGCCTTCGCGCGCACTCAGCGGCGAGGACCACGTTCGAGGAGAATGTCGGGCAGACCCAGGAGAGCACAGCTCCCCGAACCTCAACGGGGCTCCTGATCGACGGAAATCCGGATCTGCCGGATCGCGATCTGCTTCCCCCTCGGGCGACCGCGGTGCCCCCACAACGACCTCTTTACCTGAACAGCAAATGCAAGACACCGATGTCATTGATGCTGCATTCCTCATTTGGCACCGAACGAATGCGTTTGCTGGCCCGGGAAATCCTGGTCCAGGGTTTGAGGACCACTACCTATCGAGAGATCACGGAGCGACTCAGACAGGGGAAATGCGCTGCTTCAAATTCGATAATCGTGTCACTAGATGACTTCGGGACCGATTGGCTGCGGCCCCACTTCCAGTCGATGATCCGCGCCTTTACGGATCGGGGTCTAAGCCTGGTGGTTGCAGTCAATGTGCACGGGCCTCAGGATCCCGACGCCTGGGCCTATCTTCGCGAATTGGAAGCGCTGGGGAACGAGATCGCCAATCACACGATCGATCACTACAATTTGGCGCGAATGGAGAGCGATGATGTCAGGTGGCAAGTCAAGGGTGCCCACCAGACCATATGTCACAACCTGGGACAATGCCCTGAGACCTTAGTTCTTCCTTTTGGTATCAATGATGAGAATGGAGCCGTGCGCTCCGCCGCCGCGGGTTATTCCTATATTGTTGGGATCCCTGGAGGCAGGTCTTTCGAGGGCAAAGCGCCGTACTACCTGGGGCGAATCGGCCCTGACAACTTTGATCAGCAGTCAACTCTGCGAGAGCTGGCAGCTACATTCTGGATGCAGCCTACGGCAGGCGCTGAATTTCTCTCGTTCCGTGCCAGCATTGGCCGAGCGTGCGCGGCCGGCCCGTCCCACTCCATCGCCCTGCCGTTAGTGTTCTGCGCCCCTTCCGGACCCTAGGCTGGATCACACCTGCTCGCGAACTTCCTTCCCAAACATCTCGATCGGTTTAATTTCGGAAACGTCGGGGAAACTCAAGATGAAATGCTGCATTCCGATCTCGGCAAATTTGCCAATGTGATCAATGGTTTTCGAAGCGCCGTCGGCTGTGAGATCGATTCGATCCAGAATAGTCTTTTCAATCTCTTCATAGTCCCTGCCAAGCGCTTCGCAATGGGCCTGCAAAACCTCGAGCTTGTGCACTGCACCATCTACTCCATTGCGAGCGAACAAATTGCACGCATCGGCATATTGGGCAACCAGCCGCAAGGTTTTTTTCTCGCCCTCTCCCCCGATTAAGATTGGCGGATGAGGTTTCGAAATTGGCTGCGGGCTGTTGATCGGCGCCTCGAGGGTGAAATGCTTTCCTTCATATGAACTGAAGTCACCGGCCCAGACTTGTTTCGCGATCTGGAGCACTTCTTCCAATTGCTCAAACCGCTCACTGGTAGTTGGGAACGGAAATCCCAAGCCTTTGGCTTCCTGCCAGTACCAGGCTGCGCCTATTCCCAGGTTGGCCCGTCCACCAGACAAAACGTCGAGCGTCGAAACTTGCTTGATCAGGAAACCAGGGTGGCGGTAGACCACGCCAGTGACCATCACGCCCAGCCGAACGCGTTCCGTTGACCCAGCCATGTAGTTAAGTGCGCTGTAGGCTTCGAGCATCGGATCATCTTTGCTGCCCAGGCCAGGATCGATCTGGTAGTAGTGGTCCATCACCCAAATACTGTCAAAACCTGCTGCCTCTGCAGTTTGGGCGATCTCCGCCAGTTTCGGCCCGATAGATTCCGGCGCGCCCGGCCAATCAAAGCGATTGATTTGCAGTCCGAATTTCATGGTTGCTCCCTGTTAGATGCGAGATTTGATGATCTGAGCGTTGCGGTGTGCAAGCCCCATGATGCTGATCATGGGGTTGACACCGGTAGCTGTGGGCAGCGCGCTGGCGTCTGCGATGAACAGGTTTTTAACTTCGTAGCTTTCCCCCTCGGGATCAAAGGCCGCCATTGAAGCCTTGCCACCCATGCGGCAGCTGCTCATCTGGTGGGCACTGAATAGGCTCATGTCGTTTGTCACGTAGCCGCGCTGGTCGATGCGCTCGTGAAGCGAGGCCAAATCCTCGGCAGACGCGGCCGAGACCGGTTCCGCGCTGTCATAGATTCCACCGACAGTTTGTGCGCCTGCAGCGACCATCAGGTTGACCAATTCCTTGGCACTTCTGACGATGGTGGCTGCGTCGTGTTTGGACGGAAAGTAATTCAAATACGGATTTCCACGGTCATCCACTTCCACGCGGCCTCCGTCTCGGTCCCTGACCATGGCAAAGAAAAATGCCATGTTTCCAACCTGGGTCATGAGCTCCTGATGAGACTCGGCATCTTTCCAGGGGAGCCCTTGCGCGATGAGCCCGGGATGGACTGGAGGTACCTCCACAGCAAACCCATAGCCGCCGTTCGTATTCTCGAACTCATTGCAGGCGACGGACTGCATGGTGCCTTTCCAGGCTTCCACTCGCTCATCGAATATTCCGAAAACAGCTGGGACTGGATGCAGGTGCAAGTGATTGCCAATGTTTGGGTTAGTAAGCCCAGACCTTTTTAAGAATGCAGGGGAATGAATGCTCCCGGCTGCGAGCACGACCCGCGGGCTATGGACCCGTAAGGCATGCCCGTTGACCGTTGCCTCCACCCCGGCCACCTTGCCTTCCGAAATCATGAGACGCTCAGCGTAGGCGTTCGTGACAATGTCCGCGCCATTTTCGTGAGCGTCCTGGAGATAGGTCAGTAAAGTACTTTGCTTCGCTCCGAAGCGGCAACCAAATCCACAGTACCCACAGTCATCGCACTTGTCGACGTTTCTAGCGAGCGTGCGCCAGCTATATCCTAGCGATTCGGATCCTTCCCGAAGCAGCGAGTTCTGGCGATTCTGATCGCTGTAGTCGGTCGTGACATTGAGCCGTTTGCTGACCGCCTCCATGCTTGCCTGCCACTCCGGCCCCGATGCGCCGGATACCCCGTGCTCGGTCTCCCATTCGCGCAAGACGTGCTCCGGCGTCGGAAGGCTGGTTGTCCAATTGATGGTCGATCCGCCTCCCAGCGTACTTCCAGCGAGCACTACAATTCCGACATCATCCGTAGTAAGGATTCCTCGCTTCTCGTAGAGATCGCGCATCGCCTTGAATTCTGCGCCATCGAAATCGGCCTCGTTAGAGTATTCACCTTTTTCGAGCACCACCACATGCTGCCCAGCTGCGGCCAGCTCGGCTGCGACCACCCCGCCCCCAGCTCCAGATCCGATCACAATCACATCCGCATCCATCGCAGTTGAGCGGGTGATTTCCTTGATCGCGATCGGTTTCTCGATTTCGGGCGGTTCGACCGGCCCTGGATATTGGATGCGCCCCCAGTTCGGATTGACATCTGAGGTGTCAGGGATCAGCGAGTATTCGTGGAACAGAATGAGCCGCTTGAAGGTCTGAAAGCCTTTTCGCAGCATTCCGATCCCGCTGCTGGACCATGCACCCAGGACGCGCTCTCGCTCCTCCTGGCTCATGCGGCTGAGACCTTTGAATGACCCGGTTAGAACCAGATTGGCGATTGAGTTTTCGAAGACCGACAGCGCCCGTCGAAAATCTGCTTGCTCGGATGGGCG
The DNA here is from genome assembly GCA_964482355.1 of uncultured Anaerolineaceae bacterium. Lineage (GTDB taxonomy): Bacteria > Chloroflexota > Anaerolineae > Anaerolineales > E44-bin32 > JADFRG01. The sequence goes on from CAYZXF010000002.1 coordinate 6,489, forward strand.
CGTTACTTCTGCGATTGTCCGCGCTACTGATTCTGCGATTTGGCCTGCCATTCCAGGGTGCGCAAAAGTGCGGACTACCGCCTTGAGCGTCTCGAATTCCTTTTCCGAAAGAAATGTTTGCATCTTGGAAATCATGTGTGAATCACTAGTGTCCCTCGGCTTGTAGTTCATCGACTAAGCGGCGGCGCCGCAGCATTGCATGAGAAGTTAGCAACCCGGCCAGCGCGCCAATTGAAATTGTGATCAGCCGGCCAATAAATCCTATCTGGACCGCTTCGCGAATGGCAGCCGCTGCTGCGGCCGTGTGGTCCAGGTCACGTATCCCCCAGCTATTGCCGCCGTAGACCGTAGGGATGATAACCGCAATCCCAGGCCAGCGACGATTCCAATCATTGCACCCAGAGCCGACATCAAAGCTGCCTCACCAATTACCAATGCGCGCAGCTGGCGCCGAGTAGCGCCTACGGCACGAAACAAGTCGAATTCACCTCGGCCTGGCCAGATCATCTGCTAATTTAGCTTGTTTCGGCCGGTGTCTGAGTCAGCATCCGATTTTCGTCCCGGTGCGCATCGTCCGGACATAGGAGAATCATCAACGCTCTAGAGTATCATGCCAATAGAACCGCCTGATCGCACAAAGCGGATTTGTCATTTTGATGCTCTACGATGCGACTATTGCACACGGATCTTCGTATATGTTTGTAGGAGGCAAAACATGACTTATGAAATGCTGGTCGTATCGTTCCCAGGCGAGAGTACGGCAGACGAGGTCCTGACGTCTCTCAGGTCACTCCAATCTGAGGCGGCGGTCGACCTGGAGAGCTCGGCCGTGATCGTCCACCGAGAGAATGACAAAGTCTCTATTCGGGAGAGCAAGGACTATAACGCACGGCAGGGTGCTCTTGTCGGCGCAGCCGGCGGCTTATTGTTGGGCGCGCTGTTTGGAAAAGGGGCGATTAAAGGTGCGCTGCTGGGGGCGGGAGCTGGTGCAATCAGTGGCGAATTCATCGATATGGGCTTGGATGACGAATTCTTGAAGGGGGTAGGTGAGCAGCTATCGGTGGGCCATTCGGCTATAGTGGCCATGGTTGACTTTACTCATATGGAAGCTGCGATGGAAGAGTTGAATCGTTTCGATGGAGGTACGATCCTGCATCATAAACTGAGCGACGAGGCCTACCAGATGCTATCGGAGGCGGTGGAAGACTCAGGGTCCGAGACCTGATCACCGTTTGATCCGTTGCCCAATCATCACACGGGCTCTCCTGAACATACAGGAGAGCCCTTTGCTGTTGTACGGAGATCCGGTCT
>CAYZXF010000003.1:0-5093 GCA_964482355.1 uncultured Anaerolineaceae bacterium
GTATTCGCCGAGCTGCATGCCAAGGTGGCCATTCAGGATCGACTGGGCGCCTTCCCTCGAGCGGCACCAATGCTCATATGGACCGATCCGCAGTACCTCCCGTGGCGGAAGGAAGAGCGGGAGGAGTTGCTCGAAGACGAATCCTCGCAATTCCTTCTGGAAGAGTTTCCTCAAGGTGCTCACGGGCGTCCTGAGGGGCCTGTCGATAGTTCGATCATTTTGATGATCTGGACCTACGACATGCAGCCTGTCCCCCCCACCTTTCCGCTGAAATTTGACCCGAACTATCCTGAGATTGCCATGCGTGGGCTGGCCACGTTCTTGCCGGCCATGGAAGCGTACTTCGATCGCCCACCCAGGCCGATCGTCGATGGGGGCTACTACCTGAAGACGACGGAGAATCGCCCGCTGATTGGACCCATGGGAGTTGAGGGCGCCTGGGTAATTGGCGCCCTATCGGGATACGGCCTGATGGCCGCTTGCGCGGCTGGGGAGCTGCTCGCCACTCAGATTATCGGCGACGAGCCGCCGGACTACGCGCGCTGGTTCACGCTCGACCGCTATGAGGATCCGGAGTACCGAGCCCTGTTGGCAAATTGGGGCCGCAGTGGGCAGCTTTAGACCAACTTATTCGCGGTCACTCTCAACCGCGGCTTCAGCTACCGTTTCTTTGCCGCCGCACTCAACCTCCACCTGAGCTCGCACTCATTCGTAACTACTTCTTCCTCTTTGGCGCCAATTTCTTGTCTCGTTTGATCTGACGCATGGACAGGAACATCCCTCCGAGGCCAAGCACCGAGACAACCAGGGCAACCACCCATCCAACCACAGGGATCGGGCACAGCAATAGGAAAATCAGAAGCCCTAGCGTCATCGCCGAAGCACGGTACTCAAGCGCACGCGGATAGACACGCTCCAGAATGAGGATGCCGACTACAGCCGCCACGATGGCCTTGCTGAGCCAAACTAACGACACAACAAATAGTGAAAAGGCTAGGCCCAGGCTGGAGAATGCCACGCCCCAGAAGCCCCATGCTAGTGAAGTCAACGTGAGCGCACGTAGACCTAGTCCAATACCGACAATTACCGCCCCAAGGAGCAGCGCCAACAGGAATCCATTGATAAAAACCAGTGCTCCGTATCCGGCCGATGCAAGCGGTCGTTGACGCAGCTCAGCTGTCGCCCCGCTGAACATCTTGGGTTTTAGCCAGAGCGCCAGGAGCCCAACCAGCAGGAAAGAAACCAGAGATCGAATGCAATTGACACCGATCTCAACCACCTCATCGGTGGAAACGGCCTGGAGAGAAGTAGTCCGCGCAAGCAGGCTTCCAGGAACTATGCTGGGGCGACCCAGAATCTGGGTACCGATTCCACCGGCAGTGGCTCCGAGATCTGCTGGTGCCAACCCAACAATCGGCTTCCCGAGAACGCCCTGTCCGAGACCCTCTCCGATGAGCCGGATAAATTCCAACAAGCCGACCACTGCGCGAGTATCGCGGTCGACTTCGCCCGCCAGATTTGCAGAGAGTGCAACCACCGTTAGATCTCGTCCAATCACCGCCCCGCTTTCTGTGCGGAGATTGATCCCGAGAAAGTATAGGTTGAGATCGATGACGGAAGATGATCCCTGCTCCAGCGACACGCCAATGGCGTAGGTGCCGCCTGCTACGTTGCCATTCACAGTTAATTTGTCCCCAACAACAAACAGGCTCCCTTCGATATCACCGTTGACCGTCACTTCTTTCCCAGTAGCAAATACATTTCCGATCACGGTCCCGTCGATGACCCCTTCGAATCCGGTCAACAGGAGATCATTATCGATGACCTCATCGGCTTGAACCGTGCTGGCAATCGACAAGCCCTGCCCGGCCGCGGGTCCTGCGACAAATGCGGCAGCGATGAGCACAACCAGGACCGCACCAATGATGCGCCCCGGCCTCCACTGTAAAAAACGAATCAGTTCTTGCTTCACTTGGCTCCTCCTGAATGATGGGCGGTATTTGCCTACGATGGTGCGAATTTTAACGGGGATCGTGGAAACTTTCAGGCCCGAAGTCGGGATTGTTCCGCGGCCGCTCCGGGGGACCGCAAGTATGCCTTCGCTTCCTCGGCACTGTCGGCAACCTTAGAACAGGTTCGCCCCGCTCAATGCTTCCCTAAGTAGAGCACTTTCCTCTTCGGTCAAGGCTTGGAGCGGGGATCGCACCGGGCCCCCATAATAGCCGGCAAGATCCAGAGCCATCTTTAACCCCGCGATGCCAAACCTGGAAGTAACGGCTTCATTCGGCCCAACCAATGTCGCCTGGATCTGGCGCGCCAGCTCCAAGTCCCCGGATTCGTAGCCCGTAATGAGCGCTTTGATTTGCTTGGCGGCAAAACATCCCAGAGCTGGGACCACACCGACTGCCCCAACCACAAGGGCTGCCAGGAAAAAACTCGCCGACCCCGAGAGCACCTGAAAATCGGGGGGAGTACCGTTGATCATCGAGTCAATCTTGGCAATGCTTCCACCGCTTTCCTTCATCCCAATGATGTTCTCGTGGGTTGCCAAATCGCGTACGACCGAGACTGGCAGGTCCAGCCCGGTGTAAACCGGGACACTGTACAGCACCACCGGTAATTCTGAAGCGTCCGCGACTTTGAGGTAATGAGCGACCAGCGCCGAGTGATCAAGGCGCGGACCATAGTAGCTAGGGGTCACGACGATGATCGCATCTGCTCCCTCGCGCTTCATGCCCTCAGCCAGGGCGATTGACTGACGGGTTGATTCGGCGCCAGCACCAGCGATCAGGAGCCGATCGGCAGGAATGGAGTCGCGCGCAGTAGCGATAAGCTCGATGCGCTCCTCGAAACTCAAGGAAACTGCCTCGCCATTTGAACCCGCGACAACATATCCGGCCAGCGGCTCCTTATTCCAACGCGCAAAATTTGACCGGAGACCGTCAAGATCGAGCGATTCGTCCTGGCTAAAGGGGGTGGGGATGGGTGGGAAGATACCGGACAGCGAAAGCACAGAGACTACTGGTTGAAGGTTTCCACCGCTTCAGAAATAGCGGAACGAATTCTTTCATCGGGAATCTGATCGATATCGGAGTAGCTTTGATCGTTTACCCAAACAACCAACGATTCGTCCGTGCCGGTTGCGAAGTCAAGTTTTACGTCGGCGAGGTCCGGATAAGACGCCAGTCGCTGTTTGACCATCTGCTCAATTTGCTCACTGACAAGGGAGGCTGCCTGCTCGTTCGGCTCAATTTTGGCATCCGATACGGCCTCCAGAGACTCCGGAGGCAGCTCACCCTCGTCGATTTCCTTTGTCCGTCTCCGAACTACGATGGCCCAAATTACCAGCAGTAAAACAATTCCAATGAGCAATCCGATCAATAATCCAACAACATTCGATAGGTCCATTTTCTACCTCGTCAGAAGTGATGCCTATACCCCCACCAGCACTGCACGGGCCGGCGCGCCATCGCTTCCCATCAATTTCACCGGCAGACAATACAGCGTGTACCTTCCTTTGGATACCTGGGCCAGGTTGAGACCTTCGACGACCACCACCCCAGCTTCGAGCAGTATGCGGTGTGTTGGTCCCCCATCATTGAATGGCGCTACCGAGAGATAGTCCACTCCAACAAGCTTGACGCCTTTCTTGACAAGCCACTCCGCTCCGCTCGCATCCACGGCAACGAAATCCCGCTGAAAGCTGCTCTCTCCGCTGGTCCAAAGCTCGGAGTTTCTGGTCTTAAATAGTAGGCGACGTGTACGAGGCGGAATCCGTGCAGATTCAAGCGCAGCGGCATCGAGCACATCGGCCTTGCGAAGATCGACTACATATGCCCGGCCCAAGAGCGACTTCAGGGGAATGGCATCAACGGTAGCTCCACCCTCAACAAAATGAATGGGCGCATCGATGTGGGTGCCGACGTGGACTCCGGACTGAATGCGGGAAATGTTGGCCTCGTCCCCGTTTTCCATCGACTTGACGCGTTCAAGTACGACAGGCGGATCGCCCGGCCAGACGGGAATTTCCGGCGAAACGCCGACGGAAATATCGTACATCCTCATGCGCGGATTATAGATTCGAACCTGACATAATGCGATAAGGTCAGATTATCCGTTGACTGATCAATCTCCAGCGTGAGGGGCCTGTCCCGCAGCTGCCGGGCGCGGCCAAGTCTCCGTCGCCCTACTGTGGGGTTTGTCCCGCGGCTGCCCGGCGCGGCCAAGTCTCCGTCGCCCTACTGCGGGGCTTGTCCCACGACTGCCGGGCACGGCTAAGTCTCCGTCGCCTTACTGCGGGGCTTGTCCCACGACTGCGGGGCTATAATCAGCGAAACGGGAGGGCTAATGACGTCCTGGAACGCCATCGACGAAGCCATTGATCGAAATCTCGACAAGTCGCTCGAGGAGCTCGGGCATCTTTGTGCAGTTCCCAGCGTCTCCGCTCAGGGAACTGCAATGCGCGAGTGTGCAGTTCTGGTTGTGAGTATGCTGGAAGCCAGAGGTTTCGAAGCGAGGATTATCGCAACCGACGGGCACCCGGTAGTCTACGCCGAGCGCCCTGCCGATAGCGACCGAACCTTATTGCTCTATAACCACTACGATGTGCAACCCGCGGAACCCCTGGACTTATGGGAATCGCCTCCCTTCGAGCCAACAATTCGAGAGGGCAAGATGTTCGCCCGAGGAGTGAGCGACGACAAAGGACACATCGAATGCCGCCTTGCGGCCATTGATGCATTGCTTGAGGTTGATGGAGAACTGCCCTGCAATGTGAAGTTCATTATCGAGGGCGAGGAGGAAACCGGCAGCATCCACCTGCCATCCTTCATCCAGGAGCACAAGGATTTGTTAGCGGCCGATGCCTGCCTCTGGGAATTCGGCGCTGAAAATGTGGATGGTGTGCCCGTTCAATATGCAGGCATGCGGGGAATATGCTACGTCGAGCTGAGCGTCGAAACCGCGTCTCGCGATTCACATTCAGGCTTAACCGGATCCATTTTTCAGAATGCGGCCTGGCGACTTATTTGGGCATTGCGCTCCCTGAAGGGAACTGACGAACTTATCCGTCTTCCCGGATTCTACGACCGGGT
>CAYZXF010000004.1:0-1708 GCA_964482355.1 uncultured Anaerolineaceae bacterium
TCCAATCCGACCGGGCAACCCAGGCTATCGCCTCAGAGGTCGTTGACCATCTGCTGGCGGAGCATCCTGCCGTCCGTGTGGTCGCCGGGGCCGTGGCGGAAGACTTGCTAGCAGCCATACTGCAACGCCCACTGATTACACCGGCTATTGAAACGGTAGCTGCTGGGGCAAACCTTGTTCTGACAACAGATATAACCGATATTGTCCCGCTGGAGCTACAAGAAATCATTCCCTTCGTAGTCGGTGTTATTTACGCAGTCGACCCGGACCTGGTGGATCAGATCTCGGCTGAGCTCTCGTCGAGTCCTCTTGCCTTATTGAATCCTAATGAGCTTCCCAACCTTCGTACTGCGAGTAGAGTATTACCCTGGCTCTGGCCGTTTGCTTTGCTTGGCGCGGTGGCGCTTTTCGTGGCCGCGATTCGATACGGACCGAATCGCGCCAAATCGATGATCTGGAGTGGCACGGGGATTGCGATCACCGGTGGGGTCATGCTTCTTTTCGTCCCGGCGATTCGATCTGCGAGTACGGGCGCCATTACTACTTCAATGGGACGAATCGTGGTTGGTGAGGTAGTCGATACCCTACTTCGCGGCTACGCAATCCAAAACGTCCTGCTGATTGTCGTGGGTATCGCCCTCTATATCGAGGGTCGTCGACGTCTAACGAATAATGAAGTCATTTCAGAATGATGTGTCTTTGTCGCGTATCGCGGTGGATGAGCACCGAATGGAAAATATCGGGGCAGGGTTTGCATCGTGGCCAAGGCTTTATCCAGGTCGTCCGGACTTATCGATAATGTTCAAGGGCTGTTAGCGGAACTAGGCACACAGCTGGCCGTCCTGAAAGCCCGCATCCAAGAAACCAAACAAAGTATCCCAGGAACGCCAGCTTGGGCAAAGGAGAGCATTTAGATGGCAAGTGAAAACGAAAAGATAGAGACCGCTCCGACAGGTGATCCCCCCCATCCAGGAATGCTTTGGATCCCTGGTGGTGAATTTCGTATGGGCTCGGAGAATTTCTATCCGGAGGAGCGACCCGTGCATCAGGTCGCAGTCGACGGATTCTGGATCGACAAGTACCAGGTGACCAACACGCAGTACTCGCGCTTCATAGATGAAACCGGCTACGTCACAGTGGCAGAGCAGCCACCAGACCCGGAAGATTTCCCTGGCGCGCCCGCCGAAAAACTTGTGCCGGGTTCACTCGTGTTCCACAACACAAAGGGTCCGGTCGACCTGCGTTATTACGACCAATGGTGGGACTGGATTCCTGGTGCCCACTGGCGTGAACCTGAAGGACCGGGCAGCGACATCGAGCACCGTAAGCTGCACCCGGTTGTGCACGTGGCTTATGAGGATGTGGTGGCTTACTGCGAATGGGCCGGCAAAACTCTGCCGGCAGAAGCCGAGTGGGAGTACGCCGCCCGCGGCGGTCTCGACGGCAAGAATTTCACATGGGGTGATGAGGATTTTCCCAACGGCAAGGCCATGGCCAATTCATGGCAGGGCGAGTTCCCCTGGCAGAACTTTACCAAAGATGGATTTGAGCGGACTTCGCCGGTGGGGTCGTTCCCGGCCAACGGTTATGAACTGCGAGACATGGCTGGTAACGTGTGGGAATGGACCGAAGACTGGTGGACCTCGGCGCATCCGGCCGAGGTTGAGCACGCCTGTTGCGTCCCCCAAAATCCGCGCGGAGGCCGGCG
>CAYZXF010000005.1:0-5585 GCA_964482355.1 uncultured Anaerolineaceae bacterium
GCAGAAGAAACCGCCGAAGCTTAGTAGTCCCTCAGCTTCGCCCCAAGTTCTTTCTCCAATCGCTTGACGATCGCCTCCCGCACCGTGGCTACTTCTTTGTCGGTCAGCGTCCGATCATCGGCCTGATACACAATCGAGAAGCCAAGACTCTTCTTACCCCGGCCAACCTGCTCACCCTCGTATAAATCGAAGACGGAAACTCCAACCACCAGAGGTTCTCCGGTTTCCTGAATTAACGCTTCAAGACGTCCTGCTGGTGTTTCGTGGTCTACAACAAAGGCCAGGTCTTCGAGTACCGGCGGGAAGGCTGGCACCGGCGGGATCGGATAGCGCTCCGGAATCCGTTCAAATAAGGCTTCGAGATCCAGGTTGGCCGCTACGATCGCGGTATCCGAACTCTCGAAACGTTCGGCAACCATCGGATGCACCACTCCCACGACCCCCAGCTCGTTATCATCAACCAGGATGCTGGCACACTTGCCAGGGTGGAAAGCAGCATGCTCGGTCGGTTCATAGCGGACATCGCCCACATGCAGCCCGGCGAGCAGCCCATCGAGCACACCGGTCATGTCGTAGAAGCCCATATTGCCCTGCCCCGTGGCTTGCCAGCTAAGGGGATCTCTAGGGCCGCGCATCGCGATCGCAAGCCGATCCAACTCGTTGGGAAGCTGCTCCCCCGGAATCGGAAGAAAGACCGGCCCAATCTCGAAGATGGCAATGCGCTCCTGAAAACGAACGTTTTTGGCGACCACCTGTAGCACGCTGGCCAGCAAATCCTGTCTGAGCGCGCTGCGCTCCTCTCCGATCGGATTGGCCAAGCGTATGTAATCCCGGTCTTCCGTGTCTTGCGAAGCAAGCGCCTTCGCTTCGCGAGCGGGTGAAGTCAGCCGATAGGTGACCGCCTCTTGAAGGCCCATGGAAGCCAGTAGATCTCTTACTTGTGACTCCGCATCCATGCGAGGGTTGGCGTGCTGAGGCGGGATCCGGTCCGCGATCTGTGTCTCGGGAATTCGATCGTATCCGTAGACGCGTGCCACTTCTTCCATCACGTCTGCCTTGCCGACCACCCCTTCGCCGATATCCAAACGGTGGTCCGGTGGAGACACGCTTAATTTGTTCTGTTTCATCTCGGTTGAGAATTCAAGCCGCTCTAGCAGAGATGCGGCTTCGCTCAGTTCGAGTTCAATTCCCAGCCAGCGTTGGATGTCGGTTTGTGTGATCTCGATCGACGGGACATCTGGCGGGGATGGATACTCATCGATCAATCCTTCGGCTACCGTTCCGCCTGTAAGCTCGCGCATCAGATCCAGGCCCCTCCGGACTCCACGCTCTGCCATGGCCGGATGCACGCCACGCTCAAAGCGATAGGCGGCCTCAGAGGGTAAAGATTGCGCAGCCACCGTTTTCCGAATATTGATAAAGTCCCAGGCTGCGCCTTCGAGCAAGACTCGCTTGGTGCTCTCGCTGACTTCGGATTCCCCTCCGCCCATCACGCCGCCGATGGAGAGCGCTCCGGCGGTATCGGCGACCAGGATCGTGAAATTGTCGAGCTGACGCTGCTCGCCATCCAGCGTGGTCAGGGTTTCTTCCGGCTCGGGTAAGCGTGTAATGATGGTCGGCGTGCCGCCCCCCGCCCGCTCGATCAGCACATCGTAGTCGAAGGCATGTAGCGGTTGACCGATCTCGAGCATCGCGTAGTTGGTTGCGTCAACCACATTGTTGATGGGCCGCATTCCAGCCAGGTGCAATCGGCGCTGGATCCAAAATGGGCTCGGGCCGATGCTCACATCTTCGATCAAGCCAAGAACAAAGCGCGGGTTGAGTTCGGGCTCCCGAATGTCCAGGTCCACTTGACCCTTGATAGCGGGGCCTTTCCAGTCCACCTCGTACGAAGGCATCTTCAGCGAAACACCAAGTTGCGCCGCGGTTTCCCTTGCTACGCCCAGGATGTTGGCGTTTCTGGCGATGTTTGGAAGGATATCGATATCGAGAACGACGTCGCCCATGTAGTCGGCCAGCGGCGTGCCGGGTTGAGCGTCGTCATCCAGCACGATAATTCCGCCGTGCTCATCTGAAATCCCAAGCTCCTTCTCGGAGCAAGCCATGGAAGATGATTCGACGCCGCGTATTTTGACTGGTTTCAGCGTCATCAGCACCTGGCCGGCTTGCTTGCCGTCGTAGATCTGCGACCCTTCCTTTGCATACGCCACTTTCATGGGAGTCTCCAGTGGGCCGGAGTCTTTCAGACCAAGCAGGTTCGGCGCGCCAGTAAGCACGGTGTGCTCTTGCTTGCCATCGTTGAGTCGAGTGAGTACCAGCCGATCGGCATTTGGATGAGGCATGACTTCAAGAATCTCCCCCACCACGATCTTTTCCGGATCCCAGGCCAGACCGGTTACCTTCGTTTCAGCCTTTGCGCCTTCCGGTATCGGCAGCCCGACGTACCGGATCTGCACTACTTCCAGCCCGGCCAGCGTAAGTTTCCGTACGAGTTCTTCGACTGAGACCTCGATGTCGACGAAATCCCGCAGCCACGACAAAGGAACCTTCATCTAAGCACCCTTCCATTCCCTGGGTAGATCTTTCATCTGCCCGTCCTAGTGCCCATCGACTCGCCCATTAGAACTGCTCCAGGAATCGCAGATCATTACCCCAGAAGTAGCGGATGTCTTCAATTCCATGCTTCAACATCGTGATGCGTTCCGGACCCATGCCAAAGGCGAACCCGCTGTAGATCGAAGGATCGTAGCCACCATTCTCAAGCACCGTAGGATGCACCATCCCGCTGCCAAGGATTTCCAGCCAACCGGTGCGCTTACACACCGGGCAGCCGTCCCCACCGCAGACAAAGCACTCGATATCCAACTCTGCCGAAGGCTCGGTGAACGGAAAGTAGGATCCGCGAAATCGCGTGCGTACGTCCTGCCCAAAGAATCGGCGCGCAAATGCGCTGAGCGTGCCCTTGAGATCGGCCATCGTGATGTTGGATCCCACTGCCAGGCCCTCGATCTGATTGAATTGAATTTCAGATCGGGCCGTAATTTGTTCATGGCGGAAGCACATGCCAGGCAAGACCACTCGAATCGGCTCGGGAGCTCGCTCGCGCATCACATGAATCTGTCCCGGAGAAGTGTGAGTCCGCAGGATGACTTCCGGGTCGGTGGTGTAGAAAGAGTCCTGCATATCGCGCGCCGGATGGTGCGGCGGAAAGTTGAGCAGGCCGAAGTTGAACTCATCGGTCTCTACCTCTCGCGAGCGGTAGACCTGGAATCCCATTTCGGCCCATATGCTGATAATTTCTCGCATCGTTTGGGTGGAAGGATGGATTCTTCCGCGCTTGGGTGAGAGTCCCGGGAGCGTGACGTCAAGTTTCTCTTCTCCCAGCGAACGCTCGAGCGCCTGTAACCGCAGAGCTTGCACCTTTTCATCAAAAGCCTTTTCCAGGCTGGATTTGACTTCGTTCACCCGCCGACCAACCGCCGGTCGTTCCTCTGCCGGAAGCTCGCGCAACCCTTCCAGGACCTTGCCTACCTCCGCCGAGCGCCCCAGGTGCTTGATCCGCCAGTTCTGCAGCTCTTGCTCGTCGAACACCTTACTCAACCCAGCGAGCGCCTGCTGCACCAGCTTGTCTAGTTGTTCCTGCATAAGCCTCCTTCACGCAATTAAAAAAACTCCCGCCCATTCAAGGGACGGGAGCACCCGCGGTACCACCCTTGTTAGCCGTTCCGGCTCTCTCATTCCCGATCACGGCGGATCGGCCTCCAGATGATAACGGCTGGATTCCGGCCCGAACTACTTGCCCTCAGGTGGATCTGACTCTGGAGCGTTCCCACGGGCGGCTCAGGAGGGAACTTCGGCGGGTATTTCTCGGGTGAAGGTTTCAGTCACGCCCCCACCTCCCTGGCGAGTTTCCCTCGCCTACTTTCCTCCGTCGTTGCCGATGTTTGTGATTATCCCCGAATCAAGCGGCTTGTCAACGCCGATGGAAGCCGGTGTTGAAATAGCACTGGAGCTTCGGAAACTGTCGGCGATGGCCATAGCGGCGGCGGCATAAACCACTCTTGCGGCCTTTCCATGATGTGCTGCTCCAACACTTCTATAACTACGGCTGCCCAATCTTCTTCGTCACCACCGCAGGAGGGCACCTCGATTCCAAATCCACGATATTTGCCAGGGCTTACTCGTTGCGAAATTCCCACAACAATGGCCGAATCTGTGGCTTCTGCCAGGCGTGTGTGACCAATCGGCAGCTGGCAAGGCTTTCCGAAAAGGTTGAGCTGCGCACCGTACTGGGTCGGCACGTCGGCCGCGATGCCAACAATTCCACCTCTTCGCAGATGCCTTACGGCACTCCGCAAGCTGGCCGAAGAAATGGGATTCAGCTGGAAGCCGTACTTACCCCTTAACCGGTTCATGATGCGGGTATTCAGGGGTGGCTGTGGAAGAGTGAGGGCTTGCATCCCCGGAAAATGCCTGCTCATCGCCAGCATAAAGATGTCGAGGCTGGTTGAATGTGCCGCCACCAAGACAATCCCTCGGCCCTGAGCCTGATGCCTCTTGATAAGCTGTAAGGCGGCTGGATCGATCTCGCAAGCCGCGTCAATCGCTTCTGGGCCCCTGCAGGCAATGATGAAGAATTCCACGTAGCTGACGAAGGCGTTGCGCAGATTCTCGATGACTCGTTCGTCGAGAGCCGCCGAATCTTGCGGGAGGCGGTGGATCACAGCCAGGTTTGACCGAAGCCCCTGGAAGTGCCGCCGCCACACCAGAAAACGGGCCAATCCACTCGCCAGTGCACTTACCAGTGCGTAAGCGTTACGCCGTGCCCGATTTGCAATCCGTTGGGTAGGGATAAGCTCTATTACAGTGCTGTGTGTCATTTGAACACTCCTGTTCCTTGGAATTGAGCTCAAGGTACCAGGGGCGCGTTAGGGAGGCGTACTGGCTTTCGTTAATGGGTTGTCTTATGCGGGAATTGCCCTTGAACGGGTTAGGTAAGCACGCGGGCTCCCGCATTTTGATTGTCTCTTGCGGGGATTTCCCCTTGAATGAGCAATTAATCAGCGAGCGCGTGATGGGCCAGGTTATCAGGATTCCCGCCGGCGTCTGGGGCCGATCATAAACGCCCAGAGGCTCGGCCAACGTTCTTTCAATATTGTGTGATCGTCGGTGACGGTCTCGTGGGTGGTCAAGTACACGCCGCTCAATGCCAGCCCGAAGACCAGGAAGACGATCGAATCTGTCAGCAGGCCGAATACCAAGGGCCAGGTGAGCAGGCTGATCCGAGTTGCCCAAAACGAGCTTTTACTTATCAGACGCACGAGAACCCAAAGCGCCAGACCGATTACCAGCGTCTGCCAGGATAAAACCAACATCGCGCCCAAACCGACCGTATTTCCCCGGCCGCCGGCAAAGCGCAGCCAGACCATCCAACGAGTTCCGACAACGGCAGCCAACACGGTGACTCCGATGGCGAGCTGGCACTCGATGGAGCCAAAAAGTGACCCCCTGCACCCAACGAGTTGGATGGCCAGATAGACCGCCAGCACCCCTTTGAACAGTTCCCCGAGAAACACCAGCAGACC
>CAYZXF010000006.1:0-2194 GCA_964482355.1 uncultured Anaerolineaceae bacterium
GCAATCTCTTGAACGGGATTGACCACCGCAGTGGCCGTTTCTAAAGAAACAACTGCAACTAACGCCGGCCGCGGCTTCGAGTCAAAGGCTTCTCGGAAGCTCTCCGGGTCAAGCTGCTCGCCCAGTGGCGCGGTAATTCGCGATACCTCCAGACCGTAGCCTGCACAAATTTCTTCAAGACGATCGCCGAAGTAGCCGTTAATTCCAACCACAACCCTGTCGCCAGTTGTCGTTAGGCTCCCGATCGCTGCATCTATGGCTGCCGACCCCGATCCTGAAAGGATGTGGACATCCCCCTCGGTCTTGAATACTTGCTTGAGAAGGTCGCGCGTTTCGTTATAGTCGGCAGTCCATTCGGCCCCGTAGTGGGGTCGAACCGGCTGTCCCATCTGAAAGAGAACGTCGTCTGCGACGCTCACGGGTCCAGGGATCATCAGCTTAAGGGCCAACGGGGTTCCTCCTTAGGTCCGGTTCGCGTGGAAACTGTAAGGCATGTGTGAGGGCCGGGACGGATATCGCGGCAATCTAATGGCGAGTACCAAGAATCCGGCCGTTATCGAGAGCGCCAGGCCCTACGAGAATCTAATTTTTCAGGTGCCGACTTGCTACGATTTCGGCCATGATTGAGAGCGCGATTTCGTCCGGTGTATCGGCCCCAAGTTCGAGGCCTACCGGCCCATGCAATCGATCCATGTCCGCCTCCGTCAGGCCGCGTTCACTGAGGCGTTCGCGGCGCTTCGCCTGAGTTCTTTTGCTGCCCAGCGCGCCGACGTAAAATGCTGGCGAGGTCAGCGCGAGCTCTAATGCCGGTTCGTCGATCTTCGGATCGTGCGTGAGCATCACCACCGCAGTGGTTTCCGTCAGCGGTACAGTCTCAAAGGCTTCGGCGGGCCAGGTCTGTATTAGCTGGTCAACTTCGGGAAAACGTTCTTCAGTGGCGAACGCTCGGCGAGGATCGACGACCACGGTCCGCATGTCCATTGTCTTGGCCAGGTTGGAGAGCGTAATGGCGATCTGGTTACCACCCACCACAATCAGGGTGGGGGGAGGAGGCATCAGATCGACAAAGGCCTTAACGCCCTCCGCCTCTAAATCAAGCAGGCTCGGCTCCGTCACCTGATGCGCCATTGCGACCGTTTGCTCATCAGAGCCGGAGTTCAGGCTGCCGTAGCGGGTGCTCGCGTCGCTCAAATTTAGGGTCAGCTTGCGCCCCAGAGTCGCTTCCGGGCCAGTAACAACCGTTACGCTTGCGGCCGGTTCTTCATTGATAAGAAGTTCCCGGAGAAAGTTGAACTGCTCCGGATCGAGCCGTTCCACAAAAACATCCAGGCTACCGCCGCATGCCAGTCCGACGCTCCATGCTGTCTCGTCGGCAACCCCAAAGTGGACCAGCTGAGGCGATCCGCTTTTGAGAACCTGCAATCCAGTCTCTGCAACGGCCGATTCCACGCATCCCCCGCTCACCGAGCCTGCAATCTCGCCGCCTTCAGAGATCGCCATTTTGGCTCCTTCCTGTCGGGGTGATGATCCCCAGGTTTGGACCACAGTCGCAAGCGCGATTTTCTTGCCTTCTTCGTTCCATCGGGTCACATCTTCAAGAATGTCTCTCATCTCTATGGCTACTCCGCTGTTATCCTGCCCTTGAGTTCCTCGGCGGAGAAAGGTCCTCTTTCCCCAATCAGAGCGCGCGCCTCATCGACCTTTCCCCACACATCCCAGAGCAGGACCCCTCGAACCCGTCCACTATCCAGATAGTAGACCAATCCCTTTTTGAATTGCTCGGCCCAATCCGCGACTGTTTCAAGCGATGGGTCAAGATCGCCCACTGCTTCGTATCCGAGTTCAAACAAATCCGAGTAGAAGTACGGGAGATGGTCGTAGCTGAGCTGCTCACCAGCCATTGATCTGCCCGCCATCTCGCCCATCGTGTTGGCATTGTCTTCATGCTCGACGCGCATCTTGCGATCGAGCGTCGGATTGTAAAAACGGGCTACGTCACCGGCGGCATAGATGTTCGAATCGCTTGATTGCAAAGAGGGCTGGACCACGATGCCGTCATCGACTTCAAGACCGGCGGCATCCGCAAGCTCAGTGTTGGGCTGGATCCCGATCCCCGCTACGACCGCGTCTACGTGCATTACGCCCGCATCGGTCACGACATGTACGTGCCCGTGCCCGCCTTCAATCGCTTCGA
>CAYZXF010000007.1:0-4874 GCA_964482355.1 uncultured Anaerolineaceae bacterium
GGAATCGCAAAGCCGAAAAGACCGAGTAGGAGAATTCCTGTTCTGAACGGTCCCCATCTGTTGTCCGTATCAATGCCTAAGTTCCCTGCGTT
Organism: uncultured Anaerolineaceae bacterium; assembly: GCA_964482355.1. Classification (GTDB taxonomy): domain Bacteria; phylum Chloroflexota; class Anaerolineae; order Anaerolineales; family E44-bin32; genus JADFRG01. The sequence goes on from CAYZXF010000007.1 coordinate 93, forward strand.
TATCGCGACGAATATTATTGCGGCTGCGAATGCAATAAATATCCAACTGAGCGCCTTAGGGTTAAAGATTTTTCCCATTAAATTAGAGCGCGTCCCTTGAAACTGACGTTGATGTTTGGCGCTTCGCCACGCGCCTCGGCCGCGAGCTGTTCGAAGAAGCTCACCAGGACCTGCTCGCGTTCCGCCGCCAGGCGGCGCGCGGGGTCGGTGTGGAGCCGATCCTTTACGTTGCGCAGCTTAAACAGGTACTCATGGTAAGCGCTGTGAGGCTCATCGGGGATGGTCTGGCCAGTCTCCATGAACTGGTCGGAAGGTTCGGCAAACATCGGCTGCCCGGCTTGCATGGCATAGCCGAGCGTGCGCGCAACGCCAAACGCACCAATGACATCAAGTTTGTCTGAGTCGAATAGAATTTTGGCTTCGAGTGACTCTGGGTTCTGTTTGCCTCGGTAGCGGTGGCTAACAATGCACTCGGTGACTGCCTGAACGCGTTCTTCTGGCCAGCCTTCTTCACCGAGTATCTTTTGTGCGAATTCGGCGGAAGCACTCTCATGTTCGGCTCGGTTCTCGCGTGGGTCCGCACCAGCCGCATCGTGGAGCAGGGCCGCGGCGCGCAGCACCTCGAGGTCCGCTCCCAGTTCCTCGCCGATTTCTTCGGCGGAACGCATGACGCGCAGCACATGGTCAAACCCGTGTACCGGATCGTCCGCCGGATACCACTCACGCGCCTGTTCCACAGTCGGCATCAGCAGCTCCTAGATAATTCCGAGTCAGTGGCTCGCGCTAGCATGCTGCTGGGCGGATGCGTCTGAGCTTGGATTCAGATCGAGTGGTTTCAATCATCGGCTGACCCGAAGTTTACTCGGCGGAGAGGACTAACGGCTTGCCGTCGATGGGACTGGGCACGACTTCGATGTTGATCCCATAGACTCCCGCTAGAAGATCAGGCAGCATCACGTCTTCCGGGCTGCCGAGTTTGCGTACCCCTCCATCGGACAGCAGCGCGACTCGATCCGCGAAACGCGAGACTAGATTCAGATCGTGCAGCGCAAGCATAATTGCCATGCCACTTTCCTTCGCTAAGCCACGCGCCAGGCCCAGCACCTGATCCTGGTGGCGGAGGTCGAGATGGGCGGTGGGCTCGTCAAGCAGCATGATCGGCGCAGCCTGTGCCAGGGCACGGGCAATGAGCACGCGCTGCTGCTCTCCGCCGGATAGCTCTTCGATGGGTCGCTCGGCCATCTCCAGCGTACTCGTGCGCTCCATAGCCTCTTTCACCACCTGGTAGTCCGCATCGCCTTCCGATCCCAGCCAGCCCAGATAGGGGGTGCGTCCCATCATCACGACGTCCAGCGCTCGAAACGTCGGCGGTAGATTGTTGGCTTGCGGAACCACCGATACAAGGCGTGCGCGCTCATCCGGTTTCAGCTCGCCCAGAGAGTCCCCGTTGATCCCCACATGCCCGCGCATGGGATCCAGAGTGCCGCTCGCGATCCGCACCAGCGTGGATTTGCCGACCCCATTGGGACCAATGACCGCCAGCACCTCTCCCGGGCTGATCTCAAGGCTCACATCACGCAGCACAATGGTGTCTCCATATCCCATGGTGACGTTCCGGATTTCAAGTGTGGGCGTCATCGCTTCAAATAGATCCATGTCAACGAAGAGAACGCCCGCCCTGTAAATCTGGATTCCATCATCACCAGGCCATGAGCTTTCGCTTCGAGCGGGCGAGCAGGTACAGAAAGAAGGGCGCACCCACCATCGCGGTCACGACTCCCACCGGCAGCACACGAGGAGCGAGGATGGAACGGGCGACGATGTCGGCGAAGAGCAGGAAGCTCGCGCCGAGCAGGGTCGCGAGCGGCAACAGACGCCGGTAGCTGGTGCCCCAGAGCAGCCGCGCCAGATGCGGGACGACCAGGCCGACAAAGGCGATGATTCCCAGAAACGCCACCGCGGTGGCTGCCGCCAGCGAGGCCGCCACCACTATCACAAGCTTCAGGCGGTCGACATTCAACCCAAGCTGACTGGCCTGCTCGTCGCCAAATTGGAGCACGTCCAGCGGCCTGCCAAGCGGGAGCAGGACCGCAATCGCGATCGCCACATAGGGCAGCGCAGCCATAACCGGTCCCCACCCCCCCAGCGAAAACCCACCCACCATCCAGGTCACAGCTCGGTGCAGCTCGGAGGTAGAGAGCAGCATGACCGTGCTGGTGATGGCGGTGGCAAAGGAACTCACCGCAACTCCGGCGAGAATCAACGTTGTCACCGGTGTCGATCGACCCACACGGGCCAGCGCGTATACCAAACCAACCGTCAGCAGCGCGCCCACAAAGGCGGCAGCCGGGACGGCTGCCATCCCCAAAATGTCCGCCGGCCAGCGTGCGACCATTGCCAGCACCGCCGCAAGGCCCGCGCCGGCCGCGATCCCAATCACGTAGGGATCCGCCAGTGGGTTGCGCAAGAGACCTTGAAAGGCAGTTCCGCTGGCTCCTCGCGCCATGCCAGCAAGCGCGATCAGAATCAGGTTTGGGAGCCGAATTTCGTAGAGGATGGTCGCAAACGCCGCTGGGGTCTCGAGCTCGGCACCCGCCAGCGAAGGGATCATGAGCCGAACAACGTCTTGCAGCGGGATCGGCACCGCACCAATGGCGACGCTGGCGAGCAGCGCTACCACGAGCGCTCCGACTGTCCAGACCCAGGGGGAGATTCTGCGCTCGGTCACAAGAGGCTGATCTCCAAAAATCCGATGTACATCTGTGGATTTCCCTCGGGCGCAAGCACCCAAGGGATGATCGAGTGCCTAGCCATCAATCGAAGAGATCCGGATGCAGCGCGCGCGCCATCGCCTCCAATCCATTGATGAGGCGCGGCCCCGGGCGATCGATCCAGTTGGTATCGATGGAAAACACTCGCCCGGACTGAACCGCGGCGATCCCACCCCAGCCCGGGCGCTCGGATAGCGATTGGCTGGTGGTAACAATGAAGGTACCCGTCGCATATACGATCACTTCGGGGTCCTGAATTACCAACTCCTCAAGATCAATTTGTCCCCAGCCTTGGATTCCGGCTGCCACGTTCGCTCCGCCGGCCAGCTCGATCAGCAGGTCTTGGAAGGTGCTTGATCCCGTCGTCCAGGGCGCGTTGGGATCGCTGCCATCGATCTCATAGAAAACCGTCGTGGGCTCAACATCGGCGGTTAGCGAAGCTACCGCCTCCATCCGGGAGCGCAGTTCATTGGCCACGTCCGCCGCCTCATCCACGTGGCCTGTGATCTCGCCGATGGTGAGCAGGTTGTCGTAAAGCCCGTCGAAATCCGTGGGATTGGGGACGACGAAGGTCGTCAGACCCAGCGCTTCTAACGACTGGATCTGTTCAGGGGCCGTGATGTCTGCAGCCAGCACGAGATCCGGTTCGAGCGCCAGGATCGCTTCGGTGTTCAGCTCGCCGAAGGTGCTGCCGATGCTTGCTACTTCGGAGGCCGAGGCCGGATAGTCTGACACTTCATCACGACCAACGACCTGGGATCCGGCTCCGATCGCAAATAGCATTTCGGTGTTGGACGGAGCGAGGGAAACGATTCGCTCGATCGAACTCGGAAGAGAGATCTCCCGTCCTAGGCCGTCGGTCAGCTCGTACGGCTCTGCAGGCAGAGATTCGGATGCAGCGCAGGCGGCCATTATAAAAGCGATGCCCACCGCAAATATTCCGCGAGTCAATAGTGATCTCATAAGGCACTCCTGTTGGGTAGTGTGACGGGTGGTCTGAAGATGGGGAAAGAATAAAGCCTTCCCCCACTTCGGGAAGGCCTGGGTCCACAAATCAGTGAGTCCATGCGCAACCTCCTTTCCGCGAAGGGGTAACTGGCGCGGGGTGGAGGCGGGTATCCTGGCTTGCGCGAGCGACTTGTGTTTCATGTCACTCGGCTTACAGTTGCGGGACAGCGCCGGACTGGCTTCGGCAGATCCTGGCTGGCATCAAGATGCTTATGCATCTGAAGCCTTGCGGGTATCCGAAGTTCACCGGCTTCCCCTTGATGGCCTCCGCTTCCGGGCGGCAGGCCACCTCAACCCCTAATTACAGGTTGGCTGTACTATATCCAGCGACCAGGAGACGGTCAAGGTTGTTGACAGGCATGCAATCATCCACAACGCATGATAAAATCCGCAGGTTGTCGTTGGGGCAACGTAAACGCATTCGAAATGCAAGTCCCCCGCAAGAGGGCGGTTCCTGGCTTTTTCAGAATATCCGCAATATCCTCTCCACGAGCTTCATTCAAACAAAGGGTAAGAAATAAATGAGCAGTAAGACATTAAGACTGGTTCCCCTCGGGGGACTGGGCGAAATCGGTAAGAACATGATGTCGGTCGAGTACGGGGAAAACATCCTGATTATCGACACCGGGATTATGTTCCCCGAAAACGATATGCTGGGGATCGACTACATCATCCCCGACTTCCGCTATCTGGAAGACAAAGCCGATAAGGTGCGCGGCATCGTAGTCACACATGGCCACGAAGACCACACCGGCGCAATTCGGCACGTGATGGAGCTGATCGACGCGCCGATTTATGCCACGAAGCTGACGCGCGGCCTGCTGGAAGTTAAGCTAAACAGGGCCGGAATGCTGGGCGACGTCAAACTGAATACCATCAACGCCGGCGACGCGGTATCCATTGGCCCATTTGAGATCGAGTTTTTCCATGTCTGCCATTCGATCCCGGACTGCGTCGGGATGGGGATCACCACACCGGCAGGACTGATCGTGCACACCGGCGA
>CAYZXF010000008.1:0-12118 GCA_964482355.1 uncultured Anaerolineaceae bacterium
TTTGCACTTGTCATGTGGCTATGATAGATTCAACGCGCATAACCTTATGTAAGGGGCTGCAATGCGCAACTCCCCCGTTCCAGACATCGTCGTGGGCCGCTTACCGCTGTACCTGCGGGCCCTCACCCAGATGCAGGATGAAGGAAAAGAAATCACCTCCTCCCAGGAGCTCGGTGAGCGGCTTGGGATATCTTCTGCTCAAATTCGCAAGGATCTCTCGCAATTTGGAGAATTCGGCAAGCAGGGCACCGGCTACAACATCGGCTACCTGGGCGAACAACTCAAAACCATCTTGAAGGTGGATCGCGTATGGAATGTCGTCCTGGTAGGCGTTGGGGATCTGGGTCGAGCTGTCGCCAATTATGCCGGCTTTGTTGATCGAGGGTTCAACATTCAGGCAGTTTTCGACAATAACCCCGAGAAGATTGGGGAAGAAGCAGGGGAATTCACAATCCGAGATGCCGCCGAGATGAGTGGTGAAATCCAATCCTATGGCATTCAGATTGCGATGTTAGCGGTTCCCTCAAACCAGGCCCAGGAAGTTGCGGATCAACTAGTGGAAGCGGGGATTCGCGCCATTCTTTGCTATGCTCCGACTTCAATCAACGTTCCGTCCACCGTGCGCGTGCAGTACATCGACCCCGTTTTGCACTTGCAGCGCATGACTTACCACGTTCCTGAGGACTCGGATTCAGACCTTCGGCAAATGTCTCCTGAGTCGGTCTAACATACCGAGTCCCCTATTCGAGCCAATTGCAATCGAATCCACCGGTTCCTCGGCCAGATAGGCTGGCACACCAGTTTCCCGCGTCAGCCACTTATCGACCCCTCTGAGCAAAGACCCCCCACCGCAAACCACCATGCCGCGATCAATGATGTCTGAGGCTAACTCGGGCGGTGTGCGTTCCAGCACGTTCTTTATCGCCGCCAACTCGAGCACCAGTGTCTCTTGAAGCGCCTCAACCACTTCGTTGGTGGTGAGCGTGATCGGCCTGGGCAATCCCGTGACCTGATCCTGACCCTGCACCTCCATCGTTCGCTCTTCATCCTGAGGCACTGCCGCTCCGATACGGATCTTGGCCTCTTCGGCAGTCCGCTGGCTGATCACTAACCCGTACTTCTTCCGAACGTAGCTAGCAATCGCATCATCCATCTTAAGCCCGCCGATCCTCACCGAGTCCGCTACAACGATTCCGCTCATGGCAAGCACTGCCGCCTGCGTGACTCCACCACCCAGGATCACCACCAGGTTTCCGGAGGGGGTAGCAATTGGCAGCCCCACGCCGATCGCTGCGGCGAGCGGTTCCTGGATGAGATGCACTTCGCGACTTCCAGCTTGAAGCCCGGCTTCATGCACCGCGCGGGACTCCACACTCGTGACTCCATAAGGCACCGTGATCATGGCGCGCGGCTTGAATAAACGCGCGGGTCCACATACTTTTTCCACGAAAATCCGCAGCATGCGCATGGTGACCTCAAAGTCGGCAATTACCCCCTCCCGCATGGGGCGCATGACATCGATAATATCCGGCACTCGTCCGTCCATCTCACGCGCAGCCTGACCGACCTCGACTATCTTGAGTTCATCGATATCCACTGCGACCATCGTGGGCTCGTGTAAAACGATCTCACCCCCGTCGCTGACGAGGGTGTTTACGGTACCGAGATCTATTCCAAGGTCTTTTCCAAGCAATGCCATCGCTCTAGGTTTCTCCACCCCCCTTAATACGCACGCGAGGTGCCTTCCGCTGGTGCTTGCGAGCCGTGGATAGCCTGAGTTCCGATCTTCTCAAGGCCGCCTGGATAGCAAGATACTCATCTGTGTCCGGCGGCGGTCCCTCAGCAAGCAGCTCTTTGGCCCGTAACCGGGCCTTCTCGGCACGCTCCTCGTCGATTTCTGCGACATGCTCACCCGAATCAGCGAGTATCACTACCCCATCTGGCTGAACTTCCATGACGCCACCCGCAACGATAAAAATCTCTTCATCTTCTCCGATACGCACGATAAGCTCGCCAAAGGCAAGCGTCGTCAGCAATGGCGCATGATTCGGCAGAATGCCCATGATGCCCTCCGTTCCCGGGGCCACGACCATGTCCACTTCACCCTCGAATAGCTGGCGATCCTGAGTGACGACTGCGCAGCGCATTGGCATGGCTACTTCAAGCCTTCAGCCTTCTCTACCGCGTCTTCAATCGCACCGACTAAGTAAAAAGCCTGTTCCGGAAGATCATCGTGCTGACCGTCTAGAATCTCCCGAAAGCCGCGCACGGTATCCCGCAATTTGACGTATTTCCCCTCCTGCCCGGTAAATTGCTCTGCCACGGACATCGGTTGGGAAAAGAATCGCTCAATCTTGCGAGCCCGGAACACTATTAGTTTGTCGTCTTCGCTTAGTTCCTCAATCCCAAGGATGGCGATGATGTCCTGCAGATCCTTGTAGCGCTGGAGAACCTGCTGCACCTCTCGAGCCACCGCGTAATGGTCTTCACCCACGATCTGTGGATCGAGAATGCGTGAGGTTGAGGCCAACGGGTCAACCGCCGGATAGAGCCCCTTATCTGCGATTGCTCGCTCGAGTGCGATGGTTGCGTCCAGGTGAGTGAACGTTGCAACGGGGGCCGGATCCGAATAGTCATCCGCAGGTACATAGACCGCCTGCATGGAGGTGATGGAGCCGGTTCGGGTCGATGTAATTCGCTCCTGCAACTCACCCATTTCGGTTGCCAGGGTCGGCTGATAGCCCACTGCAGACGGCATGCGGCCAAGCAATGCAGAAACTTCTGAGCCCGACATGCTGAAACGGAAAATGTTGTCGATGAATAAAAGGACGTCCCGCCCTTGATCCCGAAAGTACTCCGCCATGGTCAGCGCGGCGAGCCCAACTCGCAGCCGAACTCCGGGAGGTTCATTCATTTGCCCGTAAACCAGGACCGTGTCCTTAAGGACTCCAGATTCGATCATTTCGCGATACATCTGGGTGCCTTCACGGGTTCGCTCACCGATCCCGGCAAATACCGAATTGCCTTGATGCACGGTCGCGATCGAACGGATTAGTTCTTGAATAATGATGGTTTTTCCCACTCCTGCGCCGCCAAAGATCCCCGTCTTGCCACCCTTGGTAAAGGGGGCGATCAAGTCGATGACTTTAAGTCCGGTCTCGAATACCTCCACCCGGCGAGATTGCTCATCGAAAGAGGGTGCCAAGCGATGGATCGGGTAGGTTAGAGTGGTATCAACTTCTCCCCTTCCATCGATTGGGCGGCCGAGGACATTGAAGACCCGTCCCAAAGTGGCCTCCCCAACCGGCACTTGAATAGGCGCACCAGTGGCGTGCGCCGGTTCTCCGCGCTGCAACCCGTCCGTAGCATCCATGGCAACGGTGCGAACAACTTGATTGCCCAGGTGGCGCTGCACTTCGAGAATGAGATCTTCATGATCTTCTCGACCTATTGCGATGGCGTCGTAGATCTCAGGAAGCTGCCCTGCTGGGAATTGGCAGTCCACCACGGCTCCCTGAATTTCAACTACCCGACCGGTCGCTTCTTCCATACTTGACTCCTGTCTGTCACGTTTCGCTAGAACAGCAATTTATTTCGAGCCATCTGCAAGCGCTTCAGCGCCACCGACAATATCCAGTATGTCGCTGGTGACGGCCAATTGGCGAGCCTTGTTGTACTCGAGCGTCAACGCTGCGGACAGATCCAAGGCGTTATCGGAGGCATTCTGCATCGCCACCATGCGTGCCGCGTGCTCGCTTGCCAGCGACTCCAAATACCCCTCATATAGCTGCAGCTGAATGAAGCGGACCAGCACCAGATCAATCAATTCGAGCTGGCCCGGTTCGTAGATGTAGCTGGCTCTCGGCTTTTCGTCCACTTCAGGCTGTTTCTCGACCATCTCTAGTTCCAATGGTAGAAACTGCTTGATCGTAGGCTCTTGACGCAGCAAGTTGATGTAATCCGTGTACACCAGGAAAACTCGATCAAACTCATCCTTTTTAAATTCCTCAATCGCCAGCTGGCCGATCGCCGAAACATCGATAAACGATGGCTCGGGAGGCAGGTTGCTGAATTCGCCCACTAAATTCTTTCCGAGCCGCACCAGGAGATCGCGCCCCTTCCTTCCAATAGCAAGGAAACTCTCGTCCTGATTAAATCGCTCCAGAGCAATTCTGAGCACGTTTGTGTTGTAAGCCCCTGCTAAGCCACGGTCACTGGTAATCAAGATCACCAGAGAGCGCCGCTCCTGAGGGGACTTAGCCAACAACGGGTGAACGTGTTCGCCTTCTGGGATGGCAGAGAGGTGCTGCAAAATCTCCAGCGCCTTGTGCGCGTAGGGACGCGAATTTAGAACCGCCTCTTGTGCTTTCCGAACGCGGCTAGCGCTGATAGTCTGCAGGGCGCGCGTCACCTGGGCAATATTCTTGACGCTGCGAATTCGGAGGCGGACCTCGCGAGCAGTTGCCACGGTCTATTCTGGAACCCAGCCTTGATTAAAGTTATGGATGACTTCCTTCAGGCGGCTCTCAGACTCAGAAGATATCGCCTTCTTTTCAGCAATATCGCGCAGCAAGTCTCCGTGTGATGACTCCACATGTCGGAGCAGGTCCGTTTCCCAGTCTCTTACTTGATCGACCGGTACCTCGTCCGCATAGCCGCGCGTGCCTGCAAATATCACAACTACCTCTTGCTCTAGTTCCTGAGGAACATATTGAGGCTGTTTGAGGATTTCCTGCAATCGCTGTCCGCGGGCCAACTGAGCTTGTGTGGCCTTATCCAGGTCCGAGCCGAACTGGGCGAATGCCGCAACATCACGGTAGGCAGCCATATCCAGCCGCAATCCGCCCGCCACCTGCTTCATAGCCTTCGCCTGGGCATCCCCACCCACTCTCGAGACCGAGAGTCCAACGTTGATTCCAGGTCGGATGCCGGCGTTGAAGAGATCGCTTTCCAGGTAAATCTGTCCGTCGGTGATCGATATCACATTGGTGGGGATATAGGCGGATACGTCACCCAGGAGGGTCTCGATGATCGGTAAGGCGGTGACGGAACCACCCGAGCCCCGGATATGGACAACCTTAAGTTTGGAAGAATCATCCATGGCTTCCAAATCAGCTTCAGCCTCGTGTTGTGCAAGCGGTCCATCGTAGATCTTGCCATCCCCAACCTGCTCCGCATCTAACTCATCTTCGGCGTCCGTCGGCATTATCGCGTAACGGTCTGCCAAGCGAACCGCCCGCTCGAGCAAACGGCTATGAAGATAAAACACGTCTCCTGGGTATGCCTCCCGACCTGGCGGCCGACGAAGCAGCAGCGATACCTGCCGGTAGGCCCAGGCATGCTTAGAGAGATCGTCGTAAACGATCAGAGCGTCCTGGCCTCGTTCGGCAAAGAACTCGCCCATGGCGCAGCCCGCATAAGGTGCGATGTATTGCAGTGCAGCCGGTTCGTCGGCAGCCGCCACCATCACCACCGTATGCTCCATCGCTCCGAATTGCTCAAGGATCCCGACGGTCCTTGCAACCGCGGCTCGCTTCTGACCAATAGCCACATAAATGCAAATTAGATCTTTGCCCTTTTGATTGATGATGGCATCAATCGCCAGCGCGGTTTTCCCAGTCTGACGATCCCCAATGATCAATTCGCGCTGGCCGCGTCCGATTGGGATCATGGAGTCAATGGCCTTGATACCGGTTTGAACCGGCGTGTTGACATCCCGTCGCTTGACAACACCCGGAGCGATCCTTTCTATTGGCTGGTAGGCCTCGGTTTGGATGGCACCTTTGCCATCGACCGATTCGCCCAGCGCGTTCACAACCCGCCCGACCATCCCGGCCCCGACCGGCACCGAAGCAATGCGGCCTGTGGAATAAACCGTCATACCCTCATCGATCTCGGAATACTCGCCCATGATGATGACGCCGACCGATTCGACCTCAAGATTGAATGCAATTCCCAATACCCCGTTTTCAAACTGCACCAACTCCTGTGCCGTCACGTCCGCAAGGCCAGACACTCGGGCGATGCCGTCACCGGCTGCGATCGTTGTCCCTACATCCTTGCGCTCTATCTCAGGCGAGAAATCATCGACCTTCTTCTGCAGGTCGGAGAAGAGGTTTTCTACGTATTCAGACATGGCGCCTCCAACGCTGTTCTACCATCTCGACTCCTAATTGTCCACACTTTCACAAACGGATGGTTTGCGTCTGCTACGAACTGTTCGATCCTCGTTTTTTGCCTTCGCCAAGCTCAACAGAGCGCTCGTAAGCGGCCCAAATTGCCCGTGCCAATCCGGTCCTGAATCCGGCCTTCTCGAGATAATAAATTGCCTCGGCGGAGGTTCCACCCGGAGAGGTCACCTGGTTCCGCAACCTTGCAGGATGGCTTGCGGAGTGTTCGTAGTATTTGAGGGAGCCGCGGATCGTCTCAAATACCAGCTCCTCGGCGATCCTGCGTGGAAAGCCCATATGCACCCCTGCGTCGATCATGGCCTCCATAAACAAGAACACGTAGGCGGGCCCTGTACCCGACAGCGCGGTCGCCATATCCAGATAGTCTTCTTCTTCCACCTCAATCTCTTTGCCTAATGCTCCTAGCAAATCTCTCGCCTGCTCACGTTGAGTATCGGTGACCGCCGGGGACTTGGTCCACACCGTAACCCCTGCACCCACCTGCCCCGGTGTATTCGGCATAGCGCGCACAATCGCGGGATGCTCGAGGCGATCCATCATTTGAGTCATATTTGCGCCAGCAATGATCGAAACCACCAGCGCCTCCTCAGGAATTCCGGATTGAAGGTCGTCGAGGACTTCACTGAGAGACTGGGGCTTCACGGCGAGCACTACAACGGAAGCGCCCTCAACTGCCTTTCGGTTGTCGGTTGTCGTCTCCACTCCATATTTTTCGTGCAGGCGCTCCAGGCGATGGGGCCTGGGTCCGCTCATGCGGACGCGGTCTCCCCGCAGCCCGCCGCGCTCGATCAGAGAGGCCACCATCGCTTCGGCCATCACTCCCGGCCCAATAAATGCGATCGGCTTGTCGTCAAACATCAATTATGACTCCTGGTCGATGATTCAGATTCCAATGTGCTTTTCATATGCCTTGGGATTAGAGACGCTTTCTGGCTCAATCTCTCTCGAACCAATCTTCCTAACCTATGGGTTCGCGAAAAACTGCAAAGCCAATTTTACGCGTTCCTCAACCTCATCCGGCGCCTCTTCGCCTAAGGAACGCACCGCCGATTGAGCTTCCACCGAACTGTATCCCAGAGCAGTAAGCACAGACACGACTTCCTCATCTGATTCTGTTGGGGCGGTATCGGATGTGGGAGCCATGGCGATTCGATCTTTCAAATGAAATACGATCCGTTCTGCGGTCTTCTTTCCGATCCCGGGAACTCGTACGAATGCCTCCGGCTGGTTGTTTGACACCGCCAATCGCATCGTGTCGATCGAGAGATTCGATAACGTCACCAACGCCAATTTTGGACCGACACCATTTACGTTTAAGAGCTCTAAGAAGATTTCGCGCTCTTCCTGGCTGCTGAAACCGTAGAGCAACAGCGCGTCCTGCCGAACCACCAGATGGGTCTCAATATAGATCGATCTGCCAACAAGTGGCGCGCTTTCGAGCACAGAACTCGTAACCGCCACCTGCAGGCCGACGCCTCCCACTTCAAGGGTTAGATTCTGTTCGCCCAGCCCTTGGAGTATGCCTCTAAGCGAAGTGATCATGCGATGTGCCCGGCAAACCCTAGGATTCCGAAAGCCTCTGACGAGTGCTCTCAGTGTGGATATGACAGATGGCTACCGCCAGCGCATCCGCCGCGTCATCGGGTCGTGGCCGTTCTTCCAATCGCAGCAGTGCCTTGACCATTTCCTGCATTTGGGCTTTGCCGGCTCCCCCATAGCCACAGATGGCTTGCTTGACGACTACCGGTGGATATTCAAGCACTTCCAGCTTTGCTTCGGCCAATATCAACATAGCGACACCAGAAGCTTGTCCAACTCTCAACGCGGTATTCACGTGCTCTCGCACAAAGAGTTTCTCCACTGCCGCGCTTTCAGGCCGATGGAGCGATAAGAGCTGGGAAAGCTTGTCGGAGAGGTCCAGCAGCCGTTGGGCCTGGGGCAGGTCTGCCGAGGTCTCAATTACCCCATATTCAATCGCAGAAAGGGAGCCGTCGCCCTCTTGTTCTACGATCCCGTAGCCGGTTCGAGCGATTCCGGGATCAATTCCGATTACAAGCAGCTGCTCAAGCTCCTAGGCTACTTCTAGCAGCGCCACAGCTTCTTCTGTAACGTCAAGGTTAGAGAAAACGGTTTGTACATCTTCCAGGTCTTCAAGATGCTCCATCATTCGCATGACCTGGAGCGACTCCTCAGGAGGTAAGCTAACGACTGAGTTTGGGATCATTCGCAAGCTGGCGTCAGCAACCTCGGCACCTAATGCTTCCAATGCATCGCTAATGGCTTTGTAGGCATCGACCGGCGCAACGATCTCAATGTCTTCCTCACCGAGGATGACGTCTTCGGCACCGGCCTCAACCGCCGCTTCAAAGACGGCGTCTGGATCGGATGAAACTGAGGGGACCACAAAATAGGCGGAGCGCACAAACTGCCAGGAGACTGCGCCCGCATCTGCCATATTGCCGCCGGCCTTCATGAGTTCATGTCTGAGATCAGCCACCGTTCGGTTCCGGTTGTCTGTCAGTACTTCTATCATCAGCGCCACGCCATGGGCTGCGTATCCCTCGTACATGATCTGTTCAAACCTGGCGCCTTCTTTATCTCCGCCGGTGCCGCGCTTTACGGCGCGCTCAATATTGTCCTTTGGCATGTTGGCTGATTTGGCGCGATCCACCGCCAGCCGCAGACCCACATTTATTTCCGGATCGGCCCCGCCCTCTCGGGCAGCCACCGCGATCTCACGCGCCAACCGCGTGAACAAATTGCCACGCTTTGCATCTGTGGCGGCCTTTTTTCGCTTTATTGTCGACCATTTGGAATGTCCGGACATGGGTCACACTTTATGGGGATCGAGGCGATTATACCAACGGCGGCAGGCCACACCAAATCCTTGAACGCTAATGAACCTCCCCCAGCAACTTCCGCAATTTTCGAATGGCGTCAATGCTTTGACCGCGAAAGTGGTTGTTGGCATAGAGCAGAACAAGCGCATCCGGTGCATCAAGCTCCAGGATACGCGGAACCCACTCGTTTAGCTCTTCCTCCGAGTATGTGTAGTCGTATCTCTCCCACGCATGTTCGTGCTCATACCATTTTTCGGCGTTGCGCCCGTGGAAGCGCACGTACGACACAGGCCCGATCGCCCGCACCACTGGGGGCATAAGGCCACGCAAACGTGGTTCGTCCACCGCACAGTAGCCAAAGTCAAGTTTTTCTAGCAGGGAAAACGTTTGCTCGGAAACCCACGCTCGATCGCGAAACTCGATCACGGTGGGGATACCCTTCAGCCCATCGCGTACCTCAGTCAGATAGCGGATATTTTCCGGAGTCGGGTGAAAGGAATAGGGGAACTGCGCCAGCACGCACGCTAGCTTGCCGGAATCGAGCATAGGCGCAATTCCTTCCCGAAAGGCCTCAAATTCTGGAGTTGACCGCTCATGTGTGATGGATCTATTGGCTTTTACAGAGAAAAGGAAACCCTCTGGGGTTCGATCGACCCAGCCGGCTGAGGTCTTGGTCGAAGGCACTCGGTAGTACGTAACATTCAGCTCCACCGTGTCGAATTCTTGTGAATAAAATTCGAGCCATTGCCGCTTTGGTAGATCTTCCGGGTATACCGGGCCGATCCAGTCGTCGTAGGAGAAGCCTGAAGTGCCAAAACGAATCACGGAATCAGCACCCCTGCGGAGATACTCGGGGCCCGACCGCCATCACGGAGTGAGAACTCCCGCACCGTCGATGCTGCTTTTCTTCATGGGCTTGATGGCTTTGCTCGCTCGTTCCAGCGGGTATCGCTCGATTTGAGCGCGACTTGCTCGTTTTGCATCCGATGTCGAATGGCTTCAATAGACCGCCTTTCAGGAAGACTGTCTTCCTAGTTTGGCTGGCAGGGTGCCTGTGCTAAAATCGCGCGTTGGGCCCCCTATGATGGATAAACCGATCGCCCTTGATCAAGCTCAGCGACTTGAACGCCTTCTTGAAATCAGTCGCGGGCTGACCTCGAATCTCGACCTACCCTCCCTTCTGCAATCAATTGTGGAGGTAGCGGCCGAGATCACTGACAGCGAAGCCGCCTCGATCCTGCTCCATGATCCTGCCTCGGGGGACCTGGTATTTGAGGCCGTTCCGGAGATCCAAGGCGAGGGTATTAAGCAAATTCACGTTCCGGTAGCTTCCAGCATTGCGGGGATGGTATTCCAAAATGCTACCCCGGCGATCATCAATGATGCCATGGCCGACCACCGAATATACCGGGAAGTCGACCGGCTCATTCGGTTCCAGACACGGTCCATCCTGGCGGTTCCGCTGATGATCAAGCAAGAGCCCATCGGGGTGCTGGAGGCGGTCAACAAGCTGGGCGATGCAAATTATACCGGCGCCGATCAAGCCTCACTGGAAACGCTGGCAGCCCAGGCCGCCATATCGATCGAGAATGCCCGCCTAATGTCGAAGCTCCAGGACGCCAACCAGGAGCTGGTTCGATTAGATCGCATGAAGTCGGACTTCATTGCGATCGCCTCTCACGAGCTTCGCACACCGCTTGGATTAATCCTTGGCCACGCTACGTTCCTTACGGAGCTTGTAGACGAACAACACCAGGACCAAATTGAAGTCATCATCCGCAGCGCCGAACGTCTGAAAGCGATTGTCGAGGATTTGGCGCGGATCTCGCACCAAGAGGAAGGTCAATCGCGTGTCAGTCGTCAACCTTTCTCGGCCAACGAGCTGGTTATATCGGTTGTGGGAAGATTCGGGGAATTGGCGAAAGAAAAGAAAATCCAGCTCGGCGCTGATGTCCCCAGCAAAGACAAGCTCATGGTTGAAGGAGATCGGGAAAAAATCGAGATTGTGCTTACCAACCTGATCCGCAACTCGCTGATCTTCACCGACCAGGGCGGAGAGGTTGGAGTCAAAGCGGAAGCCTCCGACGACTATGTGCGAATATTCGTGGTTGATTCTGGAATCGGTATTCCGGAACGAGATATCGATCGAGTGTTCGAGCGGTTCTATCAGGTCGAATCGCACCTGACCCGCAAGCACGGCGGAATGGGGTTGGGCCTTTCCATTGCCAAGGCCATGGTGGAAATGCACCACGGGCAGATCTGGTGCGAGAGCAAAGTGGATGTCGGGAGCCTTTTCTGCTTCATGCTCCCGCTGACAGAAGAGCGCGCAGAGGCCGCCGCTAAAGTTTTTACAACCGGCTAGCTCCTACCTTTCTGCGCCCGACCTCTCCCTCGCTGCATGCTGGATCCCCCCCTAAGGTATACTCCGCAACGAATACGGGGCGTGGCTCAGCCCGGTAGAGCGCACGGTTCGGGTCCGTGAGGTCGGCGGTTCAACCGTTTGACCGCACGGCCTTTGCTTTTAACAGACCTTGTGGTCGGCTATTTGAGCGAACCTTGCGGTCAGTTTTGGGGTGTTCGGATACTAGAGTATGGCACGCGCGGAATCGAATTGCAAAACCCCCGCCGAAGCGGGGACAGTGGGGGGTCCAGCAGTGACTGGGTTAGGCAATATGCTAGTGTTTGTAGGGGGAATCGGAGTCGGTTACCTCCTCACCGCCATCGGTAGCGTCAAGCTCCGCAATCCTCTCGCGATGCTGGTTGAGGAAATCGGAAAGCAATTGCCACGCTTTGTCCACGGATTTCTGGGTGTACCCTGGACGCGGCTTTGGGGGCTGCCCACGGCGCAATACATTTATGGCGTTACGAATGCCCATCGATTCTCCCCCGCCTCCTCATATACCTCAGCTCATTCTGGCTGCGCTTATAACCCGAGAGAACTCCGGGCCCATCGTCTTTATGAGGATCACTTGATCGATCTCATCCTGAAGTCCCAGATCGCATCCTGTCAGTTCTCAAGTTTCGGTGGGCGGTCGACCGAGCAGTTTTGGAACTTGGGCACGCCGGGATTACTCCCGCGATGGGAAC
>CAYZXF010000009.1:0-4153 GCA_964482355.1 uncultured Anaerolineaceae bacterium
CTTGAAGATCTCATTTAGAACGATCGTTTCTCCCTCTATGCCCACCACCTCGGTCACCGAGGTTATCTTTCGGGACCCGTCGCTCATCCTGGCCTGCTGGATGATCAGATCCAAAGCGGAGGCGATCTGCGCACGAACCACCTTCAACGGTAGGTCAAAACCGGAAAGCAGGACGAGGGTTTCCAGTCTGGAAACCGCGTCGCGGGGCGTATTGGCATGGACGGTGGTCAACGAGCCGTCATGTCCGGTGTTCATCGCCTGCAGCATGTCCAGAGCTTCGCCACCGCGGACCTCACCGACGATGATGCGGTCGGGCCGCATTCGCAATGAATTCTTAACTAGATGTCGGATCGAAATCTCTCCCGATCCATCGACGTCCGGCGGTTTCGTCTCCAGCCGGATTCTATGAATCTGATGAAGATCGAGCTCGGCCGCGTCTTCGATCGTTACGATGCGTTCGCCTTCGGGGATCGCGCCTGACAAGATGTTGAGCAGCGTGGTTTTTCCAGACCCGGTTCCCCCCGACACCAAAATGTTGAGCCGGGCCGTTACACAGGCGGTCATAAATTCCGCGATATCTGCCGTGAGGCTCCCAAGCCGAATGAGATCTTCAAACTTTAGCTTCTCCTTGGAGAATTTTCGGATCGTAATAATAGGTCCATCGATTGCGGCTGGCGGGATAACTGCGTTGACTCGCGAACCATCGGGTAGGCGGGCATCCACTGTTGGACTTTTAGCATCCACACGCCGACCCAAAGGCAAGATTATGCTTTCAATGAGTCCCATGATGGCTCGATTGTCCGGGAAGGTCACATCGCTCAGTTCCAGTTTCCCCGCTCGTTCAATAAAAACTTGATCGGGCGCGTTCACCATGATCTCTGTAATTTCCGGATCCAATAGCAGGGGCTGGATCCGAACGAAGCCGCCGTAGGTGGCCGCGACTTCCTCGATCAGCGATTCCCTTGCTTCAGCGGTGAGGGCGAATTTGGATTGGGCCAGCGCGGTTTCAAGCAGCTGACGCGTCGTCGTTTCGATTGAGCTGGCCGGCGCCCCCAGGCTGAGTTCTTTTGACAGCTTGGTTTTCATCCAGCTTCGTATTTTGGAAATGGTTTCGGGGGAGGCTTGTGGGGGTTGCTGAACTTCTGGCACGTTTTGCTCCTTTGGCGGGGCCTATTCGATTTCTGCGATCGGATTTAGACGATTACGATTGTAGGGGTGAGACTGCCTTTCCCGAAGGGGATGTAAGTCCTGTGTAATGTGGGTTTCACGCCGAACCCAAGAGCTCTCCCCTCAAACGGCAGCGATTGCTATAATATTCCAACCAATACTATGCAAATACTTGAGAAGGTGAAGACTCTCCCCAATGACATTGAGCGATGGCTCGATGCGAACCTGCTGTCCGTCCAAAAACCCGGAAGATATACGGGCGGCGAGCTAAACCAGGTGGTTAAAAACTGGGATGATATTCCGTTCCGAATAGCGCTGGCGTTTCCCGAAATCTATGAACTTGGGATGTCCAATTTAGGTTTGGCTATTCTCTATGACATCCTGAACTCGGAGCCGGATGTGCTGGCAGAGCGCGTATATAGCCCTTGGACAGACATGGAGCGGCAAATGCGCGCCGAGCAAATTCCGCTCTTCTCACTGGAGACGAAGCATCCAGTCTCCGAATTCGACATTCTTGCGCTCTCGCTCCCATATGAGAGCCTGTACACAAATACGCTGAATTTGCTGGACCTGAGCGGAATCCCGTTGCTGGTTTCCGATCGAAGCCGCCGCGAGGCAATCGTAATCGCCGGCGGTCACAGCACCTACAACCCGGAACCAATGGCGGACTTCATCGACGCCTTCGTCATCGGCGAGGGCGAGGATGTAATCCTGGAGATCGTAGAGCTGGTCCGCGACTGGAAGCATAGTGGCGGAAGCCGATCCGAGCTCCACCGAAAACTGGCAACGCTTTGGGGAGTGTATGTGCCCTCCCTCTATCAGCCACACTATTCAGAAGAAGGCACCATCGACTACGTCGAGGCGCTGGCACCCGAAGCCAAGCTGCCGGTGACCAAGCGCATCGTGTCCAGGATGCCGGCTCCGGTCACAAACTTCATCGTTCCCGCCATCGACATTACGCACAACCGCATTCCGATCGAAATCATGCGAGGGTGCACCCGCGGCTGCCGCTTCTGTCAGGCAGGCATGATCACCCGGCCGGTTCGAGAGCGACCGGTGGAAGAGGTCGTCGATGCTATCGAGGCCGCGCTCGATGCCACCGGCTTCGAAGAGGTGGGGCTGTTGTCGCTCTCTTCTTCCGATTACGACGAGATCCTGACCCTGGTGAAGGCTGTGAGCGAACGCTTCAGCGATCGACGACTGAACATTGGGCTGCCTTCTTTGAGAATTGAATCGTTCTCTGTGGAATTGATGGATCTGCTGAAAGACAATACGCAGCGCGGCGGGTTTACTCTCGCACCCGAAGCCGCCACCGAGCGCATGCGAGAGATCATCAACAAACCGGTCTCCACCGCGCAGCTGCTCGAAACCGCTGAAGCTATCTACGAGCACGGGTGGCACACCATCAAGCTGTATTTCATGATTGGCCACCCCTCGGAGACGATAGAAGACGTGCAGGCGATTGCAGATCTGTGTAAGCAGGTCCGGGCGGTTGGCCGCAAAGTACTTGGCAAGCGAGCGCGTGTGAATGCCGGAGTAAGCACCTTTGTTCCTAAGCCGCACACCCCGTTCCAGTGGGTGCCCTGCGATACGTTAGAGCAGATCGAAGCGAAGCAGCGTCTGCTGCAACGCGAACTGCGAGGACCGGGGCTCAAGCTCAATTGGAACGAGCCGCACGAGACGATGCTGGAGGCCTGGCTGTCGCGCGGCGATCGGCGCCTGGGTCAGGTCATTCTCCATGCATGGCAACGAGGGGCAAAATTTGAAGGCTGGAGCGAGCACTTCAACTATGCGGCATGGCAGGAGGCTTTCGACTATGTCGGGCTGGAGCCGGCCTTTTACACCCACCGAGAGCGCCCCATCGACGAAACCCTGCCCTGGGACCACATCGACGCAGCGGTTCACAAGAAATTTCTTACGGAAGATTATCTCTGGAGCTTGGAAGGCCGCACCCGAGTCGACTGCCGAGAGAAGTGCTTCGCGTGCGGCATCCTGCCTCAATTTGCCGAACTCCGCCGCCAGAATCCGGGGGAAGTTTGGGAATGTCCCGAAGTCAGATCCCCAAGCCAGAAGAAATCGATCGAATCCATACCCCTCGTCCCAGCTTGACGATCGGCCCGCGTGTAACGCCGGGTTGGCTAGCATGACCAACGCCCGCTACCGCATCACCTTCGGCAAGGGTCGCGCACTCCGCTTCACCGGTCATTTAGATCTTCACAGGGCCCTGGAGCGAACATTTCGCCGGGCCAAACTCACGCTTGCTTACTCAGAAGGTTTCAGTCCTCGACAAAAAATAAACATCGGCGCAGCCCTGCCGCTGGGATGCACTAGTGAGGCGGATCTGGTCGACGTTGAGCTCGTTCAAGAGATCGAGACTGCCCATCTGATCGAGGCAATTAGCGGGGTTGCTCCGCCTGGGCTCACGTTTTCAGAAATCACGAGCGTCCCCAGCGGGTCGCCGAAATTACAGAAGCTGCTTCAGTCTTCCGAGTACGTTATTCCGATACTGGGAGAAGACCGAGGACGGCTCGAGGCTCGTATCGAGACGATGCTTACCTCAGCGGAGCTGCCACGGGTACGAAGAGGGAAGGAGTACGACCTTCGCCCGCTTATTGAGGAAATGGGGCTGGCGGACCCGCAGGAGGTCGAGCTACAGACGGCGGCGATGAGTGGCGCAACCGGGAGGCCGATGGAGCTCAAGCTCCAGTTGAAGGCCCGCAGCGGCGCTACTGGACGTCCGGATGAAGTGCTGCTTGCGCTCGAGCTGGATCCCACCCCACTGGTACCGAATCGGGTACGGTTGATTCTTGGCACCCCCTAAAATGCAACGCTCCTGAGGACGGATCCCCCCTTTCGTGCAGCGTCGAGTACGCCTGGGTCTTAAATAGAAAGGGGCCGCCCTACTCGAGGCAGCCCCATGAAATCACCGTATTCGCTTACTCCGGCAATTTGAAGAAATCCATCAGCTTCATCGCCAGGCTGAGAT
>CAYZXF010000010.1:0-1899 GCA_964482355.1 uncultured Anaerolineaceae bacterium
GATGAACCTGACCGTCAACGGCGCCTATCGCAACAACAATAACTTGTTACGCATCCAATCGGCTCAGATCGCCGACCAATATACGGAGGAATTCGAGGAAATGCTGCTCGAAGACCGATTCGGACAGCTCTCTTGGCCTGATGTTCCGCGGCCTCCGGTCGAAGTAGAAGGAACCCAGATAGAAGTCTTATTTTCGCCGGACATGCGCACGGGGGACCACATCGTGGCCCTGCTGCAAAGTGCGGAGGAAAGCATTCATGTCATGGCCTTCAACCTGACCCTGGATGCGATCGCGGACACGATTCTCCGCCGAGCTAACGAGGGGATTGAGGTGCAGGGCCTGTTCGATGCGGATCAGTCGCGAAACCAGGGCAGCGACGTCGCGCGGTTTGGCGAATCTGGCATTGATGTCGTGCTGGATGGCAACCCGCGCAAGATGCACCACAAGGTGATCATCATCGATGAAAGCATCGTGATCACCGGATCCTATAACTTCAGCCGTAACGCAGAAGAGAAGAACGACGAAAATGTGCTCATCATCTACAGCCCAAGGCTGGCCAAAGAGTACCTGATAGAATTTTCGCGCCTCCGTGAAATCGGAACTAAATAGGAGACCATGTGAGCCCAAAGGAAGACTTCTATATCGGTCGAAAATACGATCTTGCCAGCGGTGAGACCCAGGATACGAAGACCCTATACGACCCGGACGATCTGACGACCCACGGCGTAGTAGTGGGAATGACCGGTTCGGGCAAAACTGGGCTGTACGTTGACATTTTAGAGGAGGCAGCGCTGGCAGGCATCCCAGCGCTGCTGGTCGACCCCAAAGGGGATATCCCAATCTATTTCTGCACTTCCCCAATCTCGCGCCGGAAGACTTCCAACCATGGATTGACCCCGATGAAGCCAGGCGGCAGGACAAGCCGGTTGAAACGGTGGCAGAGGAGACCGCAAATCTGTGGCGAAATGGGCTGAAGAAGTGGGAGATCTCATCGGCCAGGATCAAGAAGGTATCAGAGTCCGTGCAATACGCGATCTACTCACCGGGCTCGACCGCCGGAATCCCGATCAGCATCCTCGCTTCCCTTGCGGCGCCTGATCTTGAGTGGGCTAAGAACAAAGAAACTCTCCGCGAGAAGATCTCGAGCACGGTAACTGCCCTCCTTGGTCTTATCGGTGCTGATGCCGATCCGCCCCAATCGAAGGAGCACATCCTTCTGTCCAATATCTTTGAGGCTGGATGGAGCAAAGGTCAGGATTTGGATCTTGTAGGGTTGATCGGGCAAACGCTCGACCCCCCGTTTTCCAAGCTTGCCGCATTTGAATTGGATCAGTTTTATTCGAAGGATGAGCGCTCAGAGTTGGCGACGGATCTCAACAGCCTCATCGCCTCCCCCTCCTTCCAGGTTTGGACTCAGGGCCAACCGCTCGACATTCATGAGCTATTGTGGACCACCGAAGGCCGACCGAGTGCGGTGGAAAGATCACCTCCGTGAACCGACCCCGCCAGAGATGATCGATCGAGAACCAGTTTCTGAGGCCAAGTTTGCGGATTTAGAACCTGCGATGGTGGATGCCAAGATCATGAAGCAGTTAGAAAACGACTTTGTGGACTTCGTCTACCACGAGGCAGAGCTGATGCTGTTCTGGAATCCCGATCTTAAATTGGCCTCGCAGCCAGGCGTATCGAAAGAGGAGTTTGCGCAGGAAGTCGCTCGCGCGGCTCAGGAATCGCGAGATGAAGAGGCCAAGGAACTACGTCGCAAATATGAAAAGAAGATCGATGCCTTGAAGTCCAAGCTTTCAAGACAAGAGCGAGAATTGGCCGAAGACCAGGCAGAGCACTCCGCTCGGAAGATGGAAGAAATGGCAACCCATGCCGAGAACGTGCTCTCTCTA
>CAYZXF010000011.1:0-2327 GCA_964482355.1 uncultured Anaerolineaceae bacterium
ATGTCGGTCGATTCTTTACTGCAATTGGAATGTCCGCTTGTGGCCGAAAGCGGAATAAAAATTGGCCTGATTTCCAGAGGATCTAATGACCGCTTTGGAGAAAAGCGGACGTTAAGCCTGAGACTCCCGAAATTGAATCGGAAAACGTCCGCATTACCCCCGGAAGCGGCCGTTGGGTTGATAAGATGTCGAAGGGCCGCTAACGACCCAGAGCGGACATCACGTTTGCAATCCACCTAACAATATAAGATATAGGTGCCAGTTCACGATTAGCATAGGCGGCACTTTAGCGCCGACACCGGTAGGGCAGTTCTATTACCTCTCCCCGTTCGATTCCCTGACCTTCCAATAGCGCCATCAAATTGGGGTACGGCCTGGGATCGAAGGCTCCATAACTCAGGTAGTTAGTCAGCGACGTCAAATCCTGCCTTTCATCGAGTTCCATCAACGCGTCAACGGCTTCTTCCTCGTGACCCATGATGAGGTGACCTAGCCAGACAATGACCCTATCGTCCGAATACTGCTCGTTTCCCCTGGTGTGAATACGTGTGGCATCGGCGAGTTTGTTTTCGGCACAGGCTTGTCGCAGTGATGCCAGATACCGAGTGTCTTCGGGCATATCGCTCGATTGAACAATAGGCAAAATCTTGCTGGCGCCGTCGATGTCACCCACCCATAGCAGGGCACGGTGAGCCTGATACAGCACAAAGGCGTTGTCGCTAAAGCGTTCGACGGCATTATCAGCAAATGTCCGAAGCACTTCGGGTTTGCCGCTGTAGAGCAACATGGTCAAAGAATCTCCCGTCACGACAGCATCGTATCCGTCGCGCTCGTAGAATTCGGCGATTGCCTCGGCCGCCTTGTCGTGCATACTCAGCTCAGTTAGAAGATATAGGTGCAGAGACTGTGCCAGCTGATCATTGGGTCGTTGCTCCAGATAGTCGGTGTTGAGACGCAATGCCTGACGAAATTTCATTTCAGAGCGTGCTTTGTCGGCACGGTAGCCAATCTTGCTGACAGGATCTTTGTCGTACTCGATGGCGTTGTTGACCGCATCTTCATAGAGCGGCAACATCTCGGCGAGCGATAGGTCGGTGAGGCCAGACACGATGTTGGTGGTTGTCAACTGTATGCGCCAGAATTGGGCCAGTTCCCAGTAAGCTTGGGCAAACTCCGGATCCAGTTCGATAGCTTGCTCAAAAGCATCCCGGGCACTTAAAAACACGTATATATCCCCGGTCGCTACCGTACTCACGCCGTAGGCAAGTCCTTGCAAATAGGCCTCGAATGCCGGCACCGAGCTTGTTCCTGACGACACCATCTTTGCCAGCGCTTCGGGGTCCATCGCCGTTTCCAGCGCATTGGCGATTTCGATCGCGACATTTTCCTGGATATCGAGCAGGTCATCGAGATTGCGATCATACGACTCTGACCACAGGTGAAAACCGTCATTGGCCCGTACAAGCTGCGCAGTCACCCGCAAGCGATCTCCGCTGCGTCGGACCGAGCCTTCGAGGATGTGTTCGACACCCAATGCTTTGGCAATGGTTGGAATATCTTCGTTGGACCCTTTGAATGTAAATGACGATGTTCTCGCAGCGACCAACAGGTCCGGTGTGCGAGCGAGCGAATTGAGGATTTCCTCGGAGAGGCCATCCGCAAACCATTCCTGCTCCTTGTCCGACGACAGGTAGAGGAATGGGAGCACGGCGATTGAGCGCCTCTGCGCCGCCGCTTCTGCTTCGACGGATACCTCGGGAGCCTCACTGGCGAGTTGCTCGGCAACGGGTTCAGGTTCGGCTGCGGTGGGGTCAAGCAGAGACTGGCGTTCCCAAACGAAGTATCCCAGCGCCATAACGAGTGCGCCGATGATAACGAAATCCAGTTTGCGCCCGGTAATATGAGTAACGGACTCCGAGCGATCGACGTCCTTTTCTTTTTTTAGTCCCTCCGGTGTGAGCTCGTAGGCCCAGGCAAAGATCAATGCCAGGGGGAACCCGATTATTACGAGCACGGTGACAAAGGTGGCGGTCCACTCGGGCAGCCTTAGCATCGGGAAGGTAGTGGCGGAGAACTCGATCAACAACCACGCCGCCACCGCATAGGCAATCGCTACTCTGAAGACATTTCGGCGTTTCAGTTCTTTGATAAAGGACATAACGGCCTGTTTGTTGCTGTTGGTGGAGCCCATTTAGCCCGTGGCTTAAAGCATGGCCCCATCAGGGTCATATTTCTAGTTTTCGCCCGGATTTTCGTCAGTCAACTTTACACGAGCACCGATGAGCCGGAAGGGGCGGTGAAGGTCCGCTTGTGGCCGAAAGCGGACC
>CAYZXF010000012.1:0-1765 GCA_964482355.1 uncultured Anaerolineaceae bacterium
GCCGCTGGATGAAGGAGCAGACCGCAATACGCGACCGGTGCTGTTGAGCATACTCGTCAGCCCAGCGCTCATGCTCGCCAATCCACCGGTCATGCTTCGCGACATTCCTTCCAAACCACCTGGTCCCTGGGGTCCACTGCTCGCTCCGCCTCGGCCAGTTGAGGCTGTGCTTGACCCCCCGTACATATGCGGGCCGTACGGAATCCACCAGGTCGGCATTGGTGTGCTCGGCTCGGCCGCAAACTTTCGCACGAAGGAGTCTCGTATTCCGAAAGCCATGGCGTAGGGTAAATACTTATCGAATAATTCACTGACTTTCTCGATATCTTCGTACTTATCGATTCGCTGCAGGTACACCTTGAACGCCTTCCAGCGGGCCGCTGCCTCGGAACCCTTCACTGTTTTTGCGGGCATTGCTCCGCCGGCAATGATTACAGCGATACCAGTCAGCACCATTCCGCCAAAGAGGCAAGGGAACATTGTGGTGTATTCCGCGAGGACCGAACCCAGGCAAATTCCGACGCCGATTCCAAAGGCTACCAACGCAAATCCGATCCCGCGCCACAATTTGCGGGTTGAATCTGGACTCTTACGGAACAGCTCGCGGGTTTCCATCTCTTTGTAGAGCTTGGTCTGGATCTTGGGCAGAGTCTTATAGAACTTATTGCGTAGATCGCTGAGCTCGACCGTCTCCCGCCCTTTCTTGAAGATGCCTCCCATGACGGCCGATTCGACGGGATTCAACGGGACATCACTTTCCAGTTTTTCGAAAACAAAATCGGGCGATCCTAATCCTAGCCAGCCCTTCTTGTTGGTCTCTTCGATCCGCAGGGCTCCTTTGCGCCCGAGGTCGACGATGGTGGCAACCACATCTCGCATATCTGCTTTTTCGTCGATCAAGGTGCCGATGACGCCTGGCGGCAGGTCGTCCGGCGGCTCTGAGATGTACTCCGGAACCGGACCGACTTGGGGATCGCGGCCACGTATATACCAGACCAGGAAAACGAGCGCCGGGCCACCAATAATTAGCACAGCTGCCAGCAATCCAAATCCGACGTCGACGAGCGGCTTCACATTCTCCTGGTAGTTAAACTCTGAGTCGAATTCCGCTTGCCACGCTGGCTCCACATCGGGAATGAAGCCGTGTGTGAACTCGATACCAACCTCCATCGAATCGGAAGGCGACATGGATTCGTTGACTAGGAATGTCACGCTGGCTCCATCCGCGCTCTGACCCCAGGTCGCACGCACGCCTGCTGAGTCGATAATCTGGAACGCTGCGCCGGCAGGCAGCACGACTTTCACGCTGGCTTCCCGGATGGGGAAGTCGCGGTCGATGGCAATGGCTTGCCACTGTAGTTTGTCACCCGAGTCATAAACACGGAGCGCATCCTTGACCGTGTAGGCGATATCGAACGTCCGAATCTGATTGGTAGTGGGCGGGAAATACCAACGGATTGATTTGTCCCCACCTTCTTGCGTGACATCGAAGGTGAACGGATCCTTGCTGAATCCGCCCTCTCTGTAAACGCCTACCCCCGGTTCGCTTACCGAAATCCCGGTGATTCCGCCTGTCTTTGCCAGTGGAATCTCACGGAAACCGAATGTGAAGGTGCCGTCTGTGAAATTGATGCGTTGGCGTTCCATGACGTGGAGATCGCCGTTGGGGAGGATGGTGAGGGTCGTATCCCAGCCGTCCCAAAACAGGGACTTGCTCTGGGCCTGGGCTGGTTGCCCAACCCCGAAAACTATAGCCAGCCCGAGG
>CAYZXF010000013.1:0-1896 GCA_964482355.1 uncultured Anaerolineaceae bacterium
CGAATATGATGGCGAGAAGATCACCATACCTGGCAAGGAATTAGGAGCCGACGATTTCACCAAGATCCCAAACGGCCTGCCGGGAGTGGAGGACCGTATGCCGGTTTTGTGGACCTTCGGGGTCGGACAAGGACGGATCACCCCCGAGCAATTCGTAGCCATGATGTCGACCAACCCAGCGAAAATCTTCGGTATGTACCCGAAGAAGGGCGACCTGCTGCCGGGCTCGGACGCGGATGTCGTCATCTGGGATCCCGCGCGGACCATCACCTACGGCTTGGAGTACGCCCACCACCGGACCGATTACAACCTCTATGAAGGTTGGGAGCTGGAAGGATTTCCCGAGAAAGTCTTATTGCGCGGCAAGCTCATCGTGGATGGCGATCGATGGCTTGGTCAGCCCGGGATGGGCCGCTTTGTCAATCGTTCCCCTGGGGCCCAGGTGATTTAGTTTGCTTGAACGAGACGTTAAACTCTCTGAAATCTAATGACTGAAAAGGAACCCGCTCCGGTTCGAGACTCCTTATCACGACTGATCCCGATCATTGTCGTAACTGCGCTTCTCTCAAGTCTATTTACGGCAGTCATCATGAGCCTTCTCAACTCGGGAGGCCGACCGCTCGCGGATTCACTTCTGAGCAATTCCTTAACCCTGGAAGATGCAAGGTTGCAGAGTCAGACCATGGATCCGGATGATCTGGCGAACCTATTTGAACGCATTTCTCCCTCGGTCGTTAGCGTTACGGTGATCACGGAAGACGGGGGCGGGACCGGCTCCGGCTTTGTTATCCAGGAGAATGGTCTCATCCTTACCAACAACCATGTGATTGAAAACGCGGTAGCCGTCAGTGTGACCCTGAAGGATGGCACCGAGCTGCCGGCGGAAATCTTGGGGCGGGACCCGTCTACGGATGTCGCGTTGCTACGGGTCGCAGTGCGAACGTCTCCTGCAGTTGGCCTTGGTGACTCAGACCAGGTGCGGATTGGCGAGCCAGCCATTGTTATTGGCAGTCCCTTTGGATTTGATCAAAGCCTTACGGCCGGTTATATCAGCGCGCTAGGCAGAACACTCCGAAGCGGCGATGAATATGGGACTGAGATCGACCACGTGATCCAGACCGACGCTGCGGTGAATCCCGGTAACTCGGGCGGACCGCTGCTCAATGCAAAGGGAGAAGTGATTGGGATAACGACCGCAATCTTCTCCACCGGAGGAGGGTTCGAAGGAATCGGCTTTGCGGTTCCTATCAATACCGCTAAAGCGGTGGCGGAAGAGCTAAGAGATCACGGCTACGTCAGACGCCCGTTTCTTGGAATCTCTGGCCTGGACCTAACGCCACAGCTTTCTCAACGGCTAGAGTTACTGGTGGATGGAGGAATTCTGATTCAGCTTGTGCACGAGGACTCTGCTGCGGCGAAGGCTGATATTCGTGCCGGCGATCAGGTGATTGAGACTCCCATTGGAACCATCGTCCTGGGTGGGGATGTACTGGTCGCAATTGACGGAGAGCCCGTGTCAAGCATGGCCGAAGCGAATCGGCTTGTGCAGAGCCACGAAATAGGAGAGCGGATCTCATTTGAAATAGTGCGCGGGACCGAGCACCTCCTGGTTTTCGGCACGCTCGGCGAACAGCCCAGGCCGGAATAACGTTCAATGATGGTAATTAGACAACTAGAGCCTGAAGAACGGCGGGTGTCGCTTGAAGGCATGTATTTGGGCCACGGTCTCCAGGAATTGGCGAAGAGCTTAGATCGCCCAATCGTGGTTGCCAATTACGTAACCGATCTATACGACGTGATAGCCATCGAGGGCGTACGAGGTTCACCAGAAAAGCTTAAGAACCCTTCGGACTGGAGACTTTTTCAAGAGCTTACTGCTCAAGCTGACGTACTGAT
>CAYZXF010000014.1:0-6812 GCA_964482355.1 uncultured Anaerolineaceae bacterium
TTCATAGCGAATGTCCAGACCCGAAGTTTGGAAGGCTACGTTTTGAATTTCGGGTGAAATAGAGTGCGCTACCGGAGAACCTAGAAGTACGATTTTCCTCATGATAGCTCGGCCCCGATCGAACGAAAGGTCGTCAAGAAATTGGGATAAGACTCACGGACGACCTCTGCGTCCGTAATGAAAGTCTCGCCCGAGGCCAGCATCCCCGCGATTGACAGGGCCATGGCGACACGATGATCTCCATGCGAACTCACTCGAGTTCCGATGAGTGGGGTAGGCCCTTCGATGGTCAGCCCATCTGGGTGCTCCTCAATTCGGGCGCCCATTTTCCTCAATTCGGTTGTCATGCTAGACAATCGATCCGACTCTTTCAACCGCAATTCAGCCGCTCCTCGGATCTGCGTCTCGCCCTGAGCCTGCGTGGCCACCACCGTGAATATGGGAATCTCATCAATCATCGACACCACCTGTTCTTCTTGAACCTTGATCCCCTTCAGGTCCGAGAACGCGACCATCAAGTTGCCGGTAGGCTCGCCGTCTACAGTGGTGAGGGAATCGGATTCGATCTGAGCTGACATTCTTCGCAGGACCTCCACCAGTCCAATGCGAGTGGGGTTGAGGCCCACGTTGTGTAGCACGATCTCTGAACCGGGCACCAGTAAGGCGGCCGCCATTGGAAAGGCGGCCGCGGAGATGTCTCCCGGGATATTGAGCTCAAACGGTGAAAGCGGCGCCTGTATGGGTTCGAGGCTCAAGGTATTCTCCGACCTAGTGACTGTCACGCCCAAATGCCGGAGTAACCTCTCTGAGTGATCGCGCGAGGCAATCGGCTCTCGGAGCTGTGTGCGGCCCTCCGCTCTCAATCCTGCAAGCAAAATTGCGGACTTCACCTGGGCGGATGAGACGGGCATTTCATACTCGATCCCATTGAGCGGGGAGCCGGAGATCTTGAGCGGAGGCTGGTCGCTGCCGTTGGACCCGGCGATCTGAGCGCCCATCCTTCTCAGTGGCTCTGCAACTCGGGACATTGGCCGCCGAGAAAGCCCGGGGGAGCCGGTCAAGGTGGCTGAGATTGTAGAGCCGGCCAAGGCTCCCATGAGAAATCGCATCGTCGTGCCAGAATTGCGGCAGTCCAAAAGTCGGTCAGGAGATTGCCACTGGGTCCCGTGCACCAAAATCTCATCTTTATCCAGACCCTCGATATTCACGCCGAGCGCCTCCAGGCAATCGCGCATTGCATCAATCACACCCGCACGCAGCGCTCCGCGGAGGCGCGTCGAACCGGCTGCCATAGCTCCTAGAACTAAGGCGCGGTGAGTCACGGACTTGTCGCCGGGAACCCTAATCATTCCCCTAAGATCCCTAGCGCGGCCGGTGACCCTAAACTCCATCGGTGGTTCTCCCCTGATCTTGGAGCGAAACGCGCCGCCGCTGCAACGGCTCGAGATATTCGCGTAACGATCCGGCGTTTCCATCGGCGATCAATTTGCGAAGCTGCCTCAACTCTTCCTGAGCTCCTGACAGCGCGTTCTGCACCATATCCTCGTTTGTGGTGAGAATGTCAACCATCATGGTGAGGTCGCTGGCCGCCAGCCGTGATGTGCTGAGAAATCCCGTGGCAACCACGTCCCACAACTCAGGATGTTCGCGCCCCACGGGCTCGACGGCTGCCATGAGCGTGGCAGCAAGAAGGTAAGGCAGATGGCTGGCATCAGCGAGAAGCTGATCATGCCTGGCAGCCTCCATTCGCAGGGCAGTGGCTCCGAGCGCACCAACGATCTGATCGGCAAGCGCCAATGAGCTGGGCGTAGTCCGAGAGCTTGGAATTAACACAAATCGGCTACCTTCGAACAGCCGGGTCTCGGCCTCTGCAAAGCCCCCTCGCTCCTTGCCGCACAGCGGATGGCCTCCGACCGCAGCGACCTGGACCGGAAGTAGATCCATCGCCTGTACAATCTTGCGTTTCGTAGATCCAATATCTATGAGAAGGCTGACAGAGGGTGGGTTAACCTTGAAAACCTCAAGCAGCCTCAAGCTTTCCTTGACCGGCGTTGCAAGGACGAGCACATCGGTATGGGTGAGCGCAGCACCAAGATCTTGGATCTTGATTCTGGCTCGCCGGGCGAGTCCGACAGTTTTTGGATCGTTATCCACACCTACCAACTCCTGGCAGCGCGACTGCAGACGAAGCGCCATGGATCCGCCCATAAGGCCGAGACCGACGATCGTTACGCGAGCGTCTGAGAGCTCCATTCCACCTCTAGCAGTTCTCTACCGACGGCTCGAGCAACATCGCGGACTTGTCCCACCATGTCTGCAAATCGCTCCGGTCGCAAACTTTGGGCTCCGTCCGAAAGTGCTTCCTCTGGCTTGGGATGAACTTCCACGATCAAGCCATCCGCACCGGCAGCCACCCCTGCCCGAGCGACCGCCGATACATACTCCCACTTTCCGGTGCTGTGGCTGGGGTCCAGTATCACAGGCAAATGCGAGAGTTCTTTCACCACTGGAATGGCATTGATATCGGTGGTATTCCGCGTGTAGCTTTCAAATGATCGGATCCCCCGCTCGCACAGGATGACGCGCTCATTCCCAACTGAAAGCAAGTATTCAGCCGACATTAGCCATTCCTCGACGGTTGCCATCAACCCCCGCTTGAGCAGCACTGGTTTTCCTGACCGGCCAGCGGCGCGTAGCAGCTCGTAATTCTGCATGTTGCGGGCGCCAAGTTGAATAATGTCGGCATAGTCAGCAACAAGGGGGATTTGCTCCGGTGACATGGCTTCCGTCACCACTTTCAAGCCTGTCTCGAGCCGTGCCTCTGCCAGGAGTTTCAGCCCGTCTTCTCCGAGCCCCTGAAAGCTGTACGGCGAGGTGCGCGGCTTGAAAGCGCCGCCCCGTAGAAATGTGGCTCCGCTGCGCTTGACCGCATGGGCGGTCTCCATCAGCTGATCTCGATTCTCGACCGAACAAGGTCCGGCCATGATCACGATTTCATTTCCACCAATAGCCAATCCATCGATATTCACTACAGTATCTAAGGGGTGCATCTCTCGCGAAGCCAGCTTAAAGGGTTTCAATATTGGGAGCACTCTCTCTACCCCTTCCATCGGTTCGAAGTTGCCGGAATCGATGGGTCGATCATCGCCGATAACGCCCACCAGAGTACGCTCCTCCCCTTCACTTAGATGCGTCGTGTATCCAAGTCGCTCCACCTTGGAGACCACGCTGTCAATCTGGTCCTGTGTTGCGCCATTCTTCATAATGATGATCACTTCCTCCTCCTCTAGCTAAGAGAAAACAAAAAAGCACCGAGCCGTTGCTCGGTGCTTGGATGGTCGGATGTTCCTACCTATGCAAGCCGAAGCAGCGGCTGAGCGCTCAACCCTCCAAAATAGTAGTACCAGAAGCTTCGCTTGGATGCTCGAATCATTTGCGAGATGATAGCACAGCCTGCAAAGGCCGGTCAAGGTCAAACGGTGGTACCATCCCGCGTAGCATGCCAATTCGATCAATTCGAGGTGCGATAACAGTTCCGGAGAACTCCCGCGCGGCGATTCTTGATGCGACAAGCGAGTTGTTGCGGTCGTTGGTCGACGCAAATGGCCTCCAGGCAACTGACGTGGTCGCCGCGACCTTCTCTGTAACGCCTGATCTCGATCAGGCCTATCCGGCAGAAGCGGCCCAAGGCATCGGCTGGACGGATACTGCTCTGATGTGTGTTCAGGAGATGCGAGTGGAAGGCGCATTGAGCAACTGCATTCGGGTGCAGGTGCTTTGGGAAACGGAGCAGCCTCAATCCGCAGTAGCTCACCGTTATTTGCGGCAGGCATCGAAACTGCGGCCTGATCGATTGGGCGACTAGCCTCAAATATTCGTTAGCTTCCTATTCGATAACGTTGAATGGTGCCCTAGAGGACGCTTTTCCTAATCTTCAGGCAGCGCCAACTTTGCGCGCAACTTATAATAGAGCTTGCGGGTGCTAAGGAGAGCTGCTCGGGACAAATGGCAAAAACAAGGGATTATTCAAAAGGCGACTGGCTTGTACATCCTTCTTACGGAATCGGCCAGGTCAAGAAGGTCGAAAAGAAGAATGTCGAAGGGAAGAAGATCGAGTTCTACCGGGTGGAAGGGGAGAACGTGACGTATTGGCTGCCGGTGGGAGAACTCCAGGCCAGCCGGGTCCGACGGCTGGCGTCCAAGAAGGAATTTCGCAAGGCTATCAAGCTTCTGAAGAGAAACCCCAAAGAGATGGATCCAGACCACACGAAGAGGCGGAGTCGGATCAAGGATGTGATGGCGACCGGCTCCTTACGCTCTGTGGTGCGTGCCATTCGTGATCTCTCAGCTCGTGATTCAGAGAAGCGGCTGAGCGATACAGAGCGTCGGTCTTTGGAGCAATTCATAGGTACTTTGGTTGAGGAGTGGGCCATCGCCGAAGAGATCAGCCAGCATGAAGCAAGAACCGAACTCGACGAGATGCTCGACGCTATCCCGGCGTTGAGCTAATTTCACCCACAATTTCCCGATCAGAACATACCCACTACACGACCCGATTCGAGATCGAGGTCCACATCGAAGTAGGCTGGGCGAGTGGGCAGGCCCGGCATAGTCATCATCTTGCCTACCAGCGGATACAGGAATCCCGCCCCGGCCGAAGCTCGAATTTCGCGAATGGGGACCACAAAGCCCTTCGGAACCCCTTTCAATGCCGGATCATGGCTGAGGCTCAAGTGCGTCTTTGCCATGCAGATCGGGAGATCTGAGAGTCCCAAATCCTCATATCTTTCAATTTGCTCTTCCGCCAATTCGGAGTACTCAACACCGTCCGCGCCATAAACCTCGGTGCAGATCGATTTGATCTTAACCCGGATACCAGCTTCAAGCGGATATAAGAATTTGAATTGAGCCGGTATCTCAGCAGTCCTACGGATGGCTTCCGCCAACTCCACGGAGCCCGCGCCGCCCAGCGCCCAGTGTTGACTCACGACGGCTTCGACCCCGCCTGCTTCCAGAGCCGCAGTACGGACAATCTCATGCTCCTGGTCGGTGTCGGTGTGGAAGGCGTTGATGGCGACCACCACCGGCACCCCGAACTTTAAAGCGGTACGAATATGGTGCTGCATGTTTGCCGTTCCGGCTCTTACTAGTTCCAGGTTTTCTTCACGATAGACCGGATCCAGGGTGCCGCCGGCCGTCACCTTGGGCCCACCGCCATGCATCTTGAGCGCCCGGATCGTGGCTACCATCACCACCACATTGGGCACGAGTCCTGAGTAGCGACATTTAATATCGAAGAATTTTTCCATTCCGATGTCGGCGCCAAATCCAGCTTCTGTCACGACATAGTCGGCGAGTTTCAGCGCAATCCTATCGGCGATGATCGAGCTGTTGCCATGTGCGATATTGGCAAACGGACCCGCATGGACAAAGACCGGAGAACCCTCTAGGGTTTGCATCAAGGTGGGCTTGAGGGCGTCTTTCATCAAGACCGAAAGCGCGCCAGCGACTCCCATCTCCTCTGCAGTAATCGCTTCGCCGGTAGTGCTGACGGCGGGGACCATCCTGCCCATGCGCTCTCTGAGATCCGCCAGATCATTGGTGAGAGCGAGGATCGCCATTACCTCGCTCGCAACCGTAATATCGAAGCCGGTCTCCCGTTCGAAGCCGCTTTCATTCTCACCCTTGCCGATCGTAATTCCGCGTAGGAACCGATCGTTGGTATCCATGACGCGCCGCCAGGTGATGCTGTCCGGGTCGATATCCAGCCGCACCAGACGGCGTCGATCGTCTTCCGATAGCTGCTCGATATCGCTCAGATCGATGCCCAAGCGCTCGGCGCGCGTGTGAAAAGCGCTTGCGATGCTTCGCTCTCCATCAGGCCCGACAGGCAGCAAGCGCTGGAACAGCGCTTCGTCACTTTGCCGACCCTCATGAAACCGCCGAGTATCTAGCGCCGCGGCCATCAGGTTGTTCGCAGCAGTTATGGCGTGAATGTCGCCGGTCAGGTGAAGATTGAACTCATCCATGGGGATCACCTGGCTGTAGCCGCCGCCGGCCGCGCCGCCTTTGATTCCGAAGGTAGGTCCCTGGCTGGGCTGCCGAATGCAGGTAAAGACACGCTGATTCAAGTGCGCGCCAAGCGCCTGACACAAGCCCACGGTGGTGGTGGTCTTTCCCTCGCCAAGTGGGGTAGGGGTGATCGCGGTCACTAAAATGTACTTGCCGTCCGGCTGAGATTTCAAGCGGTCGAGAACATCCAGGCTAACCTTGGCCTTGTAATCGCCGTGGAGCTCAAGCTCTTGCGGCTCAAGCCCAAGTTCCTCAGCCAGCTTCCGGATCGGTTTGAGCTCGGCTTCCTGAGCGATTTCGATGTCGGATGGTACGGGATCGCGTACCTTCAAAGGCGTGGCGGAAATCGGTTTTCGGGGGGATTGGCTCATCAATTAGCCCTCCTTAGGATTCGAATCGTTTTTGAAAAAAATTCCTAACGGACAGGAGCGGATATGCCTGGGTTCCACATCGGGACAGCGACTAATTATAGAGGTCATCGGCCTGCTCATGGTAAGCCTCGCGCCCAACAAATAGCCACGCCAAAAGCGAAATCGCTTTCTAAGACGGGTACAGTGGTCTCTGGATGTGGGTTCAGAGGATCAAATGGGTGACTATCGGCGGCCTTCGGCCAACCGAGCCGCGGCGGGGGAGCGGCGGAGCGCCATCATCGCCCAAATTCCGACCGCCGGCCCCAGGGCAAGCACAACAAACGCCCACTCCCAGCCGACCAGCGCAACGAGGCTCGGGATCAGTCGAAT
>CAYZXF010000015.1:0-5258 GCA_964482355.1 uncultured Anaerolineaceae bacterium
TCTTCAATGACTTCACTTACTGGGCGCCTATTCCAATTTCCATTCACTCCGAAGGCGTCCCGCGCGGTTTGATTCATGATCAGCAGTCGATTCTCGGGATCGACAACGATCACGCCATTTTCAATCCGCGCCAATATCGTCTCCAGCTTTCGACGCTCGGCCTCCGAGCTATTGAATAGCCTTGCGTTTTCGATCGCAATGGCCGCGTAATCTGCCATAGCAGTCAGAATGGTGACATCCTCGCGGGTCAGAGTGTTTCCAGCCTTGCGATTGTCAACCCCCAAAACCCCGATCGTGCGGCCGCGCGCCTTCAAAGGTACATAGATCAGAGAGTGCACCAAATAAGAGGTCTTGATCTTTTGAGGAGTCTGTTCATCCAACAGCACCGGCTCACCGGATTCAATGACCTGTCCCGCCAATGAGTCTTCTACTTGAAGCCGGAACGTGCGTGCAAACACCTCGTCGAAGTTCTTAGAGGCCCGCATATAGAGCTCGCCGGTGGTATCGTCCAGGAGCAGCAGGCTGCCCTCTTCGGCGCCGGTCAGGCGTACCGATTCGTCAACGACGGCCGTCAACACTTCGTTGTGGTCCAGCATAGCGGTGACCGTGCGTCCGATTAGGGTCAGGGTTTCGAGCTCTTCCAGCCTGCGCTCAAGTTTTTCGGCTGCTGAACTGGCGTTGCTCTGCCCATCAATAATCTCTCGCCAGCGTCTTCGCTGAACCAGAGCCCTTCCCACCGCAGCCAGCATGAGTTCCGCTTCGAAGGGCTTGCCCAGCAAATCGAAAGCGCCGGCTCGCATCGCCTCCACCGTCAGCGTCTCGCTCCGTGCGCTGGTCATCATGATGATTGGAGGATGAGGTATTTCCGAGCATACGCGCTGGATCAGTTCCAGGCCGGTTAGATTCGGCATCTGGTTGTCGGTGATGACGACATCCGGTTCGATTTCGCGCACCAGGGTGAGTGCCGACATGCCGTCGCCGACGGTTCGCACCTCATAGCCGGCCGGGCCGAGCACTGCTTCTTCAAGGTATTGGCGGATGTCGGGACTGTCGTCAGCGACGAGTATCAGGGGCTTATTCATGTTGGTTTCAAAGGAGGATGCATGAAGCTTGCCAGCGGCTTGATCCTAGCATGATGACCTGGTTGCGAACATGGTACCCACGTAGAGAATGCGAATCAGGCGGTTGAAGCAGAAGTGACAGTGGCCTGCAAATCTGGCATCTCGTCCAGTTCCTGCAGCATCGTTTCGAGATCGCCGCCGAGTACCTGGAGTCGCTTACGTTGGGGCGGATCCTCGGAGTTTTCCAGCAGATCAGGGAGCTGATCTTTCAATTCATTGAGTTCGGCGCGAACGCGTTCAACCCAGGCCACCTGATCCTTCAAACCGACAAAGGTCTCATCCACGACTTCTTGCAATTCTTCGGCCCGACCCGTGAGAGCCTGGAATAATCGCGCGTTGATCAACGAAATCGACGCATAGTCCCCCACCGCTTCCAACATTCGTTGGTTTGGATCACTGAATGGTTTGGCTTCTTCTCGGGCAACTGTGAGCACTCCGATAGCTTCTTCGCGTGCTTTGATCGGAACGATCAGCGCCGCCTTCGCGAAACGAGCCAGCTTGAATTTGTGCAGCCCCTCTCCATGGATGCTAAGCGTCTCTGCAGAGAGCATTACCAGGGAACTCACGCCATCGTCCCAGGCCTGATGGATCTTATTGGCCAGCGCCTTCGGCATTCCGCGCTGCGCGCGCAGGAAGAGCTGGCCGCTGTCTTCGTCAAGGAGCAGCACCCAGCCCATATCCGCGTTCGTGACATTCAGGGCGCTCAGCATCAGCTTGTCGAACAGCTCGCGCTGATTCGTGGTTGAAGTCACAACTTTCCCGATTCCGTAGATGGTGGTGAGTTCGCGAACCCGCTGCTCTAATTGACGGTGGCTTTCTGCCAACTCAGCTGCAAGCTGCCTTGTTTCGTTGCTCAGGCGGACTTCTTTCAGTGCGCGTTCAATCGCGGCCAGGGCTTCGGCCTCACGCAGCGGCTTGACCATGTAGTCTTTGGCACCCAATCGGAAGGCCTGGATGGCGTCCGCTTCCTGGCCTTCTTCCGCGGTGACCAGCACGGGGACATCAAGGCCCTGCGATCGCAGCGCGACCAGCAGGTCTTTTCCACTTAGACCGGGGAGCATGAGACTGGCGACGATCAGATCCGGGGAAAATGAGACCGCCTGCTGGATCGCCGTGCCGGCCTCATTTGCGGTTGCCACTTCGTAGCCCAGCGGCTCCAGCACCTGGCGCGCCAAGAGATCCAGTACATCTGGATCTTCATCTACTATAAGCACGCGCTCTGTCGCCGGAGAGAGGCCCACTTTCGATATGATAGCACCGTATTTTCAGGATCAGCCCCTGTGCGGTAGTACGGGAGGACCGCGATAAGAATTGCGTTAGATATCCCATGGATGGCTTGACTCCGGTTTCCGCGCCCTATTAGAATCCTTCTTGATGGATTACAAGGATTACTACAAGGTGCTCGGCGTCGACCGCCAGGCGGATGAGAAAGAAATCAA
Organism: uncultured Anaerolineaceae bacterium; assembly: GCA_964482355.1. Lineage (GTDB taxonomy): Bacteria > Chloroflexota > Anaerolineae > Anaerolineales > E44-bin32 > JADFRG01. Next base: position 2,561 of record CAYZXF010000015.1, read on the forward strand.
GACCGCCTATCGGAAGCTGGCCCTGAAATATCACCCGGACAAGAATCCTGATTCCGAAGAGCACTTCAAAGAGATCAACGAGGCCTATGAGGTTCTTGGCGATTCGGACAAGCGCGCCAAGTACGACCGCCTCGGATCGTCTTACCGGACCTGGGAGCGGGCCGGCCAGGCTCCGGGGGGATTCGATTGGTCGCAATGGTCCGCCGGGGGGCGAGCGGGGACCCGAGTTGAAGCTGGCGATTTCGGCGATCTGTTTGGCGGCGGCGGTTTTTCAGATTTCTTCAATGCCGTCTTCGGAATGAACGCCCAGGCTCAGCGGCAGATGCGGGGCCGGGACTTGGAGCAGCCAGTCGCCATCTCTCTCGTGGAGGCCTACAGCGGGACCACCCGCACATTCAAGCTCAACGGGCGCAAATTGGAGATCTCAATTCCACCCGGATCCAAGACCGGAACCCGCGTCCGGGTCTCTGGTAGGGGCGAGCAAAGCAGGGGTCAGCCGGGCGACCTGTACCTCAAGGTACGAGTGCAGAAAATGCCTGGGATCGAGCGAAAAGGCGACGACTTATATATGGAAGTAGAGACCGATTTGTATGCCGCCATACTGGGTGATGAAGTCGAACTGAGCACACTTGGTGGGCCGGTGATGCTGAAGATTCCGGCTGGCAGCCAACCCGGACGCACATTTCGCCTGCGCGGCCGCGGCATGCCGAAACTTCGAGACGCATCTCAACACGGAGATTTGCTTGCCAGCCTCAAACTCACTTTGCCAAAGAAACTAAGCAAGGAAGAGCGCGAATTATTCGAGCAGCTGGCCAAGCTCCAAAAATCCTGAACAAGAGTCTCTGAGGAGTATGGAAATCATTTTATGAGCCGACTAACGCTATTTATCTCCGTCGCCGGAGTGGCGGCATTATCCTGCACGGTGCTCCCTTCGCTTGCTACCCAGGCGCCAGCTCCAACTGCCGAGCCCCTACCAACCCTCAACGCGCCAACCGTCGTTTCGGACATCCCACAAAGTGTGTTCGCTCCACCGGATAACCTAGTGGAACTCTACAATCGCGTGAATCCGGGGGTGGTCACCATCTACACCTTTGCCTCCGCGCAACCAGACACCATTCCGCTGGGTCAGGGCTCAGGCTTCGTCATTGATACCGATGGGCATATCGTGACCAATCAGCATGTGGTCGAGGGCGCGGAGGAAATCGAAGTGGACTTCCCCTCGGGGTTCAAGGCCTGGGGCGTTCTCATCGGCACTGATCCGGACTCCGACCTGGCAGTATTGAAGGTGGATGCGCCTCCGGAAGAGCTATATCCCATCCCGCTCGGGGATTCTGACGATGTGAGGGTTGGAGAGTTCGTTGTGGCGATCGGCAATCCATTTGGGCTATCCGGCTCGATGACGGTGGGCGTCGTCTCCGCAATTGGCCGAGTATTGCAATCAGAGCGGCAGGCTCCCGGCGGCGGTTCTTTTAGTGCCGGGGATCTCATTCAAACCGACGCGGCCATCAATCCCGGCAACTCTGGCGGTCCTTTGCTCAACCTTCGGGGCGAGGTCATCGGGGTGAACCGTGCGATTACGACCGAGAGCTTTACCGTTTCGGGCAGTGCCTCTAACTCTGGGATCGGTTTCGCGGTCCCGATCAATATCGTGCGGCGGGTCATACCGGCACTCATTCAATCCGGCGACTACGACTATCCCTATCTCGGCATCACGAGCCTGGGAGATGGATCGCTAAATCTCCGCCAATTGGAGTTGCTGGAGCTGCCATCGCGTACGCTGGGCGTCTACGTGACATGCGTGGTCCGAGGTGGACCAGCCGATCGGGCCGGGCTGCAAGGTGCAGGAGCCTGTGGTGCCCCAGACGCCTCGGCCGGAGGTGATCTTATTATTGCCATTGGCGGTGAAACCGTCGTTACCTTTAGCGACCTAATCGGATATCTCGTTACGGATGCGAGCGTCGGGGAGTTGGTCACGCTGACCGTCATTCGTGATGGAGAAATCGTCGATGTATCGCTCATCCTGGAGCCCAGGCCTTAGCTAGAACTTCCCAAGCCATCAGCCCTTACTGCGGAATCAAAACGCGGGCTTCCATCTCTGGAAGCCCGCTCATTGTTTTGGATGATCTTTGACTACTCGCCGGACAAATCCCGCTCAATTTCGAGCAAAGTATTTGCCAGTATCTCCAGGTCTCGCTCAGCGGCGAAGGGATCGCCGTCCACCTCGGATAACACCAAGACCAGGCGCTCGCGGATTCCCCCAAGATCGGAGTCCCCCATTAAATCTCGCAAGGTGGCTAGCTTTTCCCCCGTCCCCTGAAGCGCAGCAGCCACTCTGAGCGGGTCCTCCTGAGCCAGCGCCAGCTGCGCCCGGGTTACATCGACCAGGATATTCAGAAGCGCCAGCTTGACCTCCGTCTGCTGAAGAGATTCAGTAAGAGCCTGATTTTCCTGCTCCACACCTTCCAGTCGATCGATCTCAGCCTGTAAATCCTGCTGCGTTGCCTGCGCCTCTGCCAACGACTGGCTGAGGCTGTCCTGCTCATCAGTAAGCGGCCGCACTCGGACAATTTGCATTGCGACGATTCCGAGCGTGAAGACAACCAAAAAGATTACGACCCATCGGAGTGCTCGCTTGAGGAAGCCCCCAGCGCGGCTGTCTTTCGGGGTGGGCGCCTTCGGTTCCTCCTCGTCGGGGCTA
>CAYZXF010000016.1:0-3504 GCA_964482355.1 uncultured Anaerolineaceae bacterium
TAAATGCCATCCCAGGCGGCGCGCAGATTGCGCGCCGCCCGGATGGTGTTGGACTGAGAGGCGATGGACAACCTCGTCGAGATGAAGGGGATCACCAAGCGATTCCCTGGTGTGATCGCCAACGAAGACGTGGACTTCGAGCTCCATTCAGGGGAAATTCACGCGCTCCTTGGCGAAAATGGAGCAGGCAAAAGCACACTGATGAGCGTGCTTGCCGGACTCTACAAGCCGGAAGAGGGAACCGTACTCGCGCGCGGTAGTCCTGTCAGCTTCAACTCGCCGCGGGATGCCATCGACCTCGGAATTGGAATGATCCATCAGCACTTCACGCTGATCCAATCCCAGACGGTGACCGAGAACATCCTGCTCGGCCTCGACGAGCCCAGGTTTCTCATGCGCTTGTCGCACTACGACAAGCAGATGGAGCATATCGGCGACCAATTCGGATTGCAGGTTACTCCCGATGCGAAGATCTGGCAGCTATCGGTCGGTGAGCAGCAGCGAGTTGAGATCCTCAAGATGCTTTATCGAGGTGTGGAAGTGCTAATCATGGATGAACCGACTTCCGTACTCGCCCCGCAAGAAATCGACGAGCTATTCAAGACCTTACGCTCCATGGTCGCAGAAGGTAAATCGATCGTATTTATCAGCCACAAACTGCACGAGGTCATGACCATTGCCGACCGAGTCACCGTCCTGCGGCAGGGCAAAGTCACCGCGGCGGGACTCGATCCTAAGCAAACATCTAAGGCCGAGCTGGCTAATCTTATGGTTGGTCGCATGGTGCTCTTTGAGCTCGAGAAAACTGTGAAAGAGCCCGGCGAGGTGGTGTTGGAGTTGCAGCAGGTCAGCGCCGATAACGACAAGCGTCTTCCGGCGCTGCGCGGAATCAATCTCACGGTGCGATCGGGCGAGATCGTGGGCATGGCTGGCGTCGCCGGCAATGGGCAATCCGAGCTTGCCGAGGTCATTACTGGATTGCGGAGCTGCACCAGCGGAACCATTCTTGTTAATGGAAAAGAAGTCACCAACCGCTCCGCCCGAACATCGATTGATTTCGGAGTGGCTCACATTCCGGAAGATCGGACGCACGTGGGCACCGCGCCCAATCTAAGCATTACCGACAACATAATCATGAAGAAATATCGAGAACCGCCCCTTGCAAAGCGAACATCTCTCGACCGTGATGCAGCCCATGAGATGGCGGAGGGACTGAAGGAGGAATACACGATCCTCGCTCCCAGCGTCGAGACCCCTACTCGAAATTTATCAGGAGGCAATGTCCAGCGGGTGATCCTTGCGCGGGAGCTATCATCCCAACCCACGCTGCTCATCGCGATGCAGCCGACTCGCGGTCTGGATGTTGGAGCCATTGAAGGTGTACAGCGCTTGTTGCTGGAGCAGCGTGAAGAGGGCGCCGCGATCCTACTGGTTTCGGAGGAGCTTGAGGAAATCTTCACCCTCAGCGATCGAATTGTGGTCGTCTACGAAGGCGAGATCGTGGCCGATGGAGTCGAAGCCGATGCCGGGAAAGTCGGACTGCTGATGACCGGCGGTTCCAGCGAATCGGCAGACGAGCGCGCCGCATGACCTCGACCTCCACCAGCTCCCGCCGGTCGTTCAGCTTTCCCCTAGAACTTAAAATCGAGCCCCGCATGGACTCTCCGCGCTGGCTGGCGCCGCTTGTTTCGCTGGTGGCGGTTTTGCTTGCATTGGTGATGGGCGCGGTCGTGCTTGCGCTCGTTGGCGGAAATCCGTTCCGCGCTTACGCACATATCGCCGGTGCCGCATTTGGCAGCCTGGGCGTGTTTTCTGACACGCTGGTCAAGGCCACCCCGCTCATCTTCACCGGCACGGCTTGCGCAGTGGCATTCAAGATGAAGCTGTGGAACATCGGAGCCGAGGGCCAATTCTTTATGGGAGCCCTGGGAGCAAGCATCGTCATCCTAGCCGGCGTGGTATCCGAAGACGCCTCAAAGGTTGTGACGCTGGCCGCCATGGCCATTGCCGGCGCGTTATTTGGTGCCGCCTGGGGGTTTATCCCGGGCATATTGAGGGCGCGTTTGGGAGTAAACGAAATCATTACGACACTGATGCTGAATTACATTGCGTTCGCACTGGTCAATTACTTTATCTTTGGCGTTTGGAGCGAGGGCGGATTTCAGATGACGCGGACCTTTCAGCGCGCGGCCTGGTTCCCGCGGCTCTCGGACCTTGCCGAGCAGTTTCCGATCACGAGAGGTCTTACCACCCACGCGGGTTTCATCTTCGCGGTGGTGGTTGCGATCATCGCCTGGTACATCCTCTTCCGCAGTCTGTGGGGATACGAAATTCGTCTTATCGGCGACAATCCGCGGGCAGCAAAATACGCCGGCATCAAGATCACGCGCAATACCGTTTTGGTGCTGATGCTCTCCGGTGCAATTGCGGGGCTGGGTGGAATGTCCGAGATCTCGGGAGTGATCCACCGTCTGCAAGGATCGATCTCACCTGGCTACGGATTTACCGGCATCATTATCGCTTGGTTAGCCAAACTTAATCCGCTGCTCGTAATCCCGGTTTCGATCCTCTTTGGGGGGCTCATCCTGGCCGGCCGCGAAATTCAGCCGGCAGGCGTTCCGCGCCTGATTCAAGGAATTATCTTATTCATGCTGATCGCGAGCGAAGTTTTCCTGCGCTATCGTGTTCGGCTCGTACGTCGGACAGCCTGAGGAACCTATGGATCCGATCATCATCCTTCATGCAGGTCTCGCGACAGGAACCGTGCTTCTGTTCGCGACCATCGGAGAAATTTTCGCCGAGCGATCCGGTGTCATGAATCTGGGTTTGGAAGGCATGATGCTCATTGGCGCTATGGCTGCGTTTAGCGTCACGGTCGCCACCGGTAACGGTTGGCTGGGGATCGCGGCTGCGATGCTAGCCGGAGGTGCGCTGTCCATGTTGCACGGCGTGGTAACGATCCACTTCCAGGCAGATCAAGTCGTGAGCGGCCTGGCACTCACCTTTCTGGGCGTGGGCCTTGCTCTCGTTCTTGGAGAGGGGCTGAGCAAGGCTGGCACGATCTCGCTGCTCCCCAAGCTAACCATTCCTGTTCTGTCCCAAATTCCCGTCATTGGGCCGATTTTCTTCACCAACCAAAGCGTCCTGATATACGTAGGCTACTTGCTGGTTCCATCTTCCTGGTTCTTCATCACCCGCACACGCCCCGGCATGCATCTGCGGGCGGTCGGTGAGAACCCCTCTGCGGCAGACGCGATGGGGGTCAACGTCTATCGACAGCGATATGCGTATGTGTTTGTGGGAGGTCTACTGGCAGGATTATCAGGAGCCACCATTAGCCTGGCGGTCTCGCCGGGTTGGTTTAGCGAGCTGACCACTGGTGGATTAGGGTGGATCGCGGTCGGGCTGGTGATCTTCTCCGCCTGGAATCCCTGGAGGGCGGCCTTTGGAGCTTACGCGTTCGGCGCGCTGCGTAGAACGATCCTCGATATTCAGGGCCCGCAG
>CAYZXF010000017.1:0-4237 GCA_964482355.1 uncultured Anaerolineaceae bacterium
CGGTTGGGTGGGTAGGCAATGTAAACGAATTGGGTCTCGACGCAGCCGGTGTTGTAATCGAGCGTGGGTATGTACCGGTAAACGAAAATTTGCAGACTTCGGCGCCCAACATTTTTGCAGCGGGGGATATTACCGGGCGAACGATGTTGGTACAGAGCGCTGGTTATGAGGCTCGGATCGCAGCCGAGAACGCGGTCCTGGGACCCGAGCAACAGTTTAAGCACCGGATCGTGCCTCACGGAGGCTTCACGGACCCGGAATATGGCAGTGTGGGGATGACTGAGTTAGCTGCTCAGGAGGCCGGGGAGGAGTATTTGATCGCAGAGGTTCCGTACGCGGATCTCGACCGCGCAGTTATTGATGGGCGTCCAGAAGGGTTCTTCAAGATAATCGCCTCCCAGGAGACCCACCGCATTCTGGGCGCGTGCGCCGTGGGCGAGCAGGCACTTGAGATCGTGCAAATCGCGGCGGCTGGTATGGCGGCCGATATGTGGGTGGAGCAATTGGCTGAAATGGAACTGGCTTACCCAACGTTTACGGCCATCGTGGGGCTGGCCGCGCGAAGGATCGTGCATCAGCTGGGTGTAGTGCCCCTGGCTCCTGAGTGGCGGGCTTTGGCCACACCACATGCTGCGGAGTGGGAGCGGAGAGATTAAGTCCAAAATGCGCAGCCATTTCAGTCTCCGTATTGACATAAGTACGAGTTTGCCCAGCGCAATTCAGCCGCAACCGCCGGTTACACCTAACCGCGCGATGAGATCACTAAATCTCGTAACGTTTTCTGGACTCATGCTGAGCATAATGGGGGGCAAATGAGTAAACAAACTCGAGACATATGGCGGGTGTTGGCCCGGTCACCGGAGGAGCAGGCGGGGCCGGAGCCTGAAACGAGCTCTGTGGGCATCGCGCCGAACGACCCGCTCGTAGCTTATTTACAATCCGCGCGGGGAGTCGTGGAGTTGGATCGACTCGAGTTGGAATCTCCTGCGCTCGATGAACTTAAGGAGGCAGGAGTCAAGATGGCCGTGCCGCTCGTAGCTCAAGGAGAGCTCATTGGGATGCTCAATTTGGGCCCCCGCCTTAGCGAGCAGGAATACTCGGTCGACGATCGAGCGCTATTGAGCAGCTTGGCAATCCAGGCCGCCCCCGCGCTCCGAGTGGCGCAGCTTGTTCGGCAGCAGAAGGAAGAGGCTCGCAGGCGGGAACGGCTGGATCAAGAATTGCGCATCGCGCGCCTGATCCAGCAAACCTTGCTGCCGCGCGAACTCCCTGAACTGCCTGGCTGGAAGGTGGCTGCCTACTACCGGCCGGCGCGGGAGGTTGGAGGGGATTTCTATGACTTTATAGATTTGCCGGACGGAAGGCTTGGGCTGATCGTAGCGGACGTGACCGACAAGGGAATCCCAGCTGCGTTGGTGATGGCCACTACGCGCAGCGTGTTGCGCGCTGCCGCTGAGCGGATCGTATCGCCGGGCGAAGTTCTGCAGCGAGTCAACGATCAGCTCGTGCCGGATATCCCTGACAATATGTTCGTCACCTGCTTCTATTCCATTCTGGATCCTCAGAAGCGAACCCTGCAGTATGCAAATGCCGGCCACGGTCTTGCATTTCGCCGCTCAGACGAGGGAGTCACAGAGCTCAAGGCCACCGGGATGCCGCTGGGACTCATGCCCGATATGCAGTACGAGGAAAGTGAAGTCCAGCTTACTCCCGGAGACACGGTGCTATTTCAGAGCGATGGATTGGCGGAAGCCCACAACTCCAAGCGCGAGATGTTCGGATTCCCGCGCGTAAAGCAGCTGATGGCCAACCACCCAGGGGGTGCCGAACTGATCGATACGCTGGTAGCTGAGCTTGAGAATTTCACCATGGATGGATGGGAACATGAGGACGACGTCACCTTGCTGGCGCTCGAATGCACCAGGGAAGGAGCCACAGCAGCGAAAGCCGAATCAAAATCCAACAGCATAAAAGTCCATGCTGCATTCAGCATCCCCAGCCAGCCCGGTAATGAACATCTGGCTATCGACCAGGTCACACAGGCCATCAGCGATCTCGGTTTGGCTTCCGATCGACTTGAGAAGCTGAAGACTGCCGTGGGCGAGGCCACTATGAACGCCATGGAGCACGGAAATCGGTATCGTGAGGACCAACCGGTAGAGATACGGGTCGAAACCGCCAACTCAAAGTTGTCGGTCTTCATCACGGACCATGGTGGCGGACAATCGATCCCTGAGCCTGAGACCCCGGATCTGGAGGCGAAGCTGGAGGGTGAGCAAAGCCCTCGCGGCTGGGGATTGTTTCTGATCAAAAACATGGTGGACGATCTCCATGTCACCGCTGATGACCGTCACCATACGGTCGAACTGGTACTCGACCTCGAAGGAGGTAAACATGAGTGAAACCCAACTTGAAGTCAGTATCCGGGTCGAGGGCGAACTGGCCATCATCGATCTGCAGGGCGAAATCAACGCCTTTGCAGAGGCAGCGTTGATCAATGCCTACATGGATGCCAGTTCCACCGAGGCTAAATCCTTGGCCTTAGATTTTACCGATGTCGATTACATCAACAGTACCGGCATTGCTTTGATCGTTAGCCTGCTGGCTAAGGCACGAAAGGACAAGCAGGAAGTGCTCGCATTCGGCCTGACGGATCACTTTCAAAACATTTTTGAAATCACGCGGCTGTCAGACTTCATGCAGATCGTTCCGGATGAAGCAGCCGCCCTCGAACAAGCCTAGAGGAGGACAGATATGACAGAAGCTAAGGTCACGATGGAGGTACGTTCGGCGACCGACTCGGCCAGCATCATCGATGTTCAGGGTGAGATCACATCCTTCGCGGAGAACGTGTTGATGGACGCCTACACTCAAGCTACCAGCGAGGGAGCCAAGGCCATCATCCTAAACTTCGAAGGGCTCGAGTATATGAACAGTGGCGGCATCGGTCTGCTGGTTACGATGCTCATACGTGCGAACCGTCATGAGCAGACCCTGTCGGCATTTGGTCTGACTGAGCACTATCAGCAGATCTTCGAGCTGACGCGGCTGAATGAAGCAATAAAGATCTACGGCAGCGAGTCCGAAGCACTCGCGGCGGCGAACGGAGCTGCCTAGGATATCAACCATAGTCTTGCAGACGACAGCGCGGAGGATGACATGAGCAAAGAGCGAGCGGATCAAAGTAAATCTCGGGACGCCGCCCATTGGGCCGCCCCAGTTTCCAAATTGGAGGTTGCTGATGTTCCGAGTGGTGCGGTCAGCCTCAATGTCGAAGGTCGTCATGTAGTTGGCCCGCTGCAAGGGTTCGGGCAGCTCTGGCAAAAGACGTACCGAGTTCAATTGACCGGTGCGGAGACGACACCGGACGATGTCGTGAGTCACCTGAAACAGAATTTGCCGGAATATATGCCGGATAATTCCCGTTTCTACCCCTCTGTAACGGGCGTGGAACCAGGCGAAGTTGTGCTGATCAACGCGACACTTCCTGGAGTCCCTTTTTCAATAGCAACCGGCGTGATGGTGCTGTACAGTGACGACGAATCATTTACACTGATGTGTCCCGAAGGGCACCCTGAGTCGGGTTGGAATACCTTCAGCGCCTACGATGAAGACGGCGTAACAGTGGCTCAGATTCAATCTTTGGCCCGCGCGAACGACCCGGTATTCGAATTCGGCTTTCGTTTCATGGGCGGAGCCAAGCAGCAGGAGCGAATCTGGAACAGCGTACTTACCCGGCTGGCCAATCACTATGGGGTGACCGCACAAGTAGAAACGCGAAAATCGCTGGTTGACAACCGAATACAATGGTCGCAAGCAAAGAATGTCTGGTACAACTCCGCGCTTCGCAGCGTGATTAATCTTCCGATAAGGATCGCACGACGAGTACTTAAGCGAGGATCTTCCGCATAGTCACTCGCCACAGACAGGTTCGCCGATGCAACGTACGCAATACGATGCTGTAATCGTCGGCGCAGGCCCAAACGGACTGGCGGCTGCCGTCGCTCTGGCGCAGCAAGGCCGGTCCGTCGTCATATTCGAAGCGGCCGACACGATCGGTGGTGGCACCCGCACCGCCGAGCTCACCCTTCCGGGATTCAAGCACGACGTGTGCTCCGCCATCCACCCGCTTGGGATGGCTTCGCCATTCTTTCGCGAGCTTCCCCTTGACCGGCACGGGTTGCGATGGATCCAACCGAACGCTCCACTGGCACACCCGATGGACGACGGCACGGCG
>CAYZXF010000018.1:0-13410 GCA_964482355.1 uncultured Anaerolineaceae bacterium
GAAGGAGTTCCGGTCATTGCCATTCCGAAGACGATGGACAACGACGTATACGGCACAGACTATTGCATCGGATTCTCCACCGCGATTACTCGGAGCGTGCAGTTCATCCAGAACCTGAGAACCAATGCTGGATCGCATGAACGCATCGCGGTAGTGGAACTGTTTGGCCGAAATAGCGGCGAGACCTCGCTGATCGCGGCCTATCTGTCGGGAGTGGACCGAGCCATCATCCCCGAGGTCCCTTTCGACCCCCAGAAGTTAGCGGATTTTCTGCGTGACGATAAGAGCGCCAACCCAAGCAATTACGCCATGATGACCATATCTGAGGGCGCTCAAATGGAAGGCGGCGAGGCCTTAATGTCTGGCCGGGAAGATACGTTTGGTCACAGGAAGCTTGGCGGAATCGGCGCCGTGACAGGGGATATTCTGCGCGATCTGACAGACGAACACATTATCTATCAGCAGCTGGCTTATCTAATGCGATCGGGGAGTCCAGATTCTCTCGATTTGATGGTGTCTATGAATTTTGCCGTGATGGCTGCCGATCTGGCAGTTGAGGGCAAATCGGGCCGTATGGTGGCGCTTCGCCAGGGGATCTACACTGATGTGTCGCTCACCGAGACCCGCGGCAGGGTCAGGCTGGTTGACGTTGATGCGCTTTACGACGTCGACCAATATCGCCCTAAGGTGCGACGGGTGGACGGCTTCGCGATGTTTTTGTCTTAAATCCAGTCAGGCTCTTCATAGGTGCCGAAGACGTCCCTCATGACGTCGATAATCTCTCCCAGAGTGGCGTAGGCGCGCACCGCATCCAGGATGTACGGCATCGTATTCTCCGTGCCCTGACTAGCAATTCGCAGGCGATCTAAGCTCTGCCCCACCGCGCCCGAGTCGCGCGATTCACGCAGCTTCTTCAATCGATCGGATTGATAACTAAATCCGGCAGGATTCATCTCAAGGATGGGTATTTCGTAGCCCGCGTTGTCGTTGAATGCGTTTACGCCAACGATGTACCGCTCTTCGCTATCGATTTCCTTCTGATACTGAAACGCAGCATCTGAGATCTCGAGCTGAAAAAAGCCGGCCTCGATAGCTGGCAATACACCGCCAAGCTCATCGATTCGACGGAAATAATCTCGTGCCTGAGCTTCGATGCGGTTCGTCATCGCTTCCAGGTAATAGGAGCCGCCCAGCGGATCGATCGAATTCGCCACTCCTGATTCCTCGGCCAGTATCTGTTGTGTACGCAGAGCGACCGTCGCTGCATGCGCAGAAGGCAGGGCCAGCGCCTCGTCCATGGAATTAGTATGAAGTGACTGAGTGCCACCCAGAACTGCCGCCAGCGCCTGAACTGCCACTCGCACGATATTATTCTCAGGCTGTTGCGCCGTAAGGCTAACGCCCGCGGTCTGGGCATGGAACCGCATGAGCCAGGATCGAGGATTCTTGGCCTTGAAGGTCTCCTTCATCTCGTGTGCCCAGATTCTACGGGCAGCCCGATATTTTGCGATCTCTTCGAAAAATCCATTGTGGGCATTGAAGAAGAAGGAGAGACGGGGAGCAAAGTCGTCGATGTCCAAGCCCCGGTCAAGGGCCCAGCGAACATACTCCATTCCATCCGCTAGAGTGAACGCCAGCTCCTGAGCAGCAGTCGATCCGGCCTCGCGTATGTGGTATCCAGAAATCGATATCGTGTTCCACTGGGGCAGGTTCTCCATCCCGAACTCGATGGTGTCCGTCACCAGACGCATCGATGGCTCAGGAGGGAAAATGTACTCCTTCTGGGCAATGTATTCCTTGAGAATGTCGTTCTGAAGCGTCCCGCGCAATTGATCTGGCCGCACGCCCTGCTTTTCTGCCGCAGCGATATACATAGCCCAGATCACCGGGGCCGGTGAATTGATGGTCATGCTGGTGGAGACTTTGTCCAGTGGGATGCCGTTTAGAAGGATCTCCATGTCCTGAAGCGAGGACACAGCCACCCCACATTTACCAAACTCGCCCTCCGCCTCTGGGGCATCGGTGTCGTATCCCATGAGCGTGGCCAGGTCGAATGCAATTGATAATCCGGTCTGACCCTGATCGAGCAAGTAGCTGAATCGCTCATTGGTTTCTTCGGCGGTGCCAAATCCAGCGAACATTCGCATGGTCCACGGCCGGCTACGGTACATGGTGGGGTGAATACCACGAGTGTATGGATATTGACCCGGCAGGCCCAGGTCTCTGACGTAATCCATATCCGCGATATCTAACGGCGTGTAAAGCCGATCAACGGGCTCAGATGAGGTCGTGATGAACTGCTCTCGTCGCTCCGGCATGCTTGCCATCGCCTGCTGGAGGGTGGTTTCTTCCCACTTTTCCAACGCTCCCCGTATCTCTTCGAGCTCTTCATCACTGAACATAAGTGCAGCTCCCTAGCTTGTGGGCGATTATAGCATTCGGGATTTTGGGGTCTGGAATTGCGATACCGGTCCTGGGCTGCGAAGCGCAGTAAGATACAGCCGGCAACCGATATGACGGGAGAGCATTCGCTATGACCGATGCAGTAATTATCAACGCAGTGCGGACACCGATTGGAGCACACGGCGGCGCCCTCAAAGATGTGCGCCCAGATGATCTGGCTGCGATCGTAATCAGAGAGGTACTGAAGCGATCGGACGTCGATCCAGCACTCGTCGAAGAAGTCTATTTCGGCTGCGCGAATCAAGCGGGGGAAGACAACCGCAATGTCGCACGAATGGCGGCCCTGCTGGCCGATCTACCGACCTCTGTCGCAGCGGTGACATTCAATCGCCTGTGTGCCTCGAGCCTATCCGCTATCAATGCCGCCGCCCGGGCCATTAAAGTTGGGGAGGGGGAGGTTTATCTGGCGGGAGGGGTTGAATCGATGTCGCGTGCCCCCTGGTCTGTGCCTAAATCTGAGCGTGCCTTCCCGTCGGGAAACCAAACTATGTGGGACACCACCATCGGTTGGCGATACCCGAATGCCAGACTCAAAGAGATGTACGGAACCGACAGTATGGGTGAGACTGCTGAAAACATCTACGAAGAAATGCCCTTCTCACGGGAGGAGCAGGATGCTTTTGCGTTCCAGAGTCACCAGCGAGCCTTGGCAGCGATCGACTCGGGGCTGAGTGCGGAGGAAATCGTTCCGGTTGAAGTAGCTCAGCGGAAAGGGGATCCGCTGGTCGCAGAGGTAGATGAGCGCCCCCGACGGGATACGTCATTGGAAGCATTGGCAAATCTGCGTCCAGCCTTTCGCAGCAGCGGCACGGTAACTGCGGGAAATGCGTCCGGAATTAACGATGGTGCGGCGGCTATTTTGATCATGTCTTCTGACAAGGCTAAGGAGCTGGGCCTTAAGCCCTGGGCTCGGATAGTAGCCTCGGCTGCAGCAGGAGTGGAGCCGCGCACCATGGGGTATGGCCCGGTACCGGCCACCCATAAAGCGCTCGCCAGAGCAGGCATTGAAATGGATGCAATAGGGCTGATCGAACTCAACGAGGCCTTCGCGGTCCAATCTCTGGCAGTTATGAAAGAGCTCGGCATGCGGGAGGAGATTACAAACGTGAACGGCGGCGCCATCGCACTGGGTCACCCGCTAGGCTGCACAGGGGCGCGAATTGTGGGTACGCTCTTACACGAGATGCGAAGGCGCGCCTCGAAAGAAGACCGTCCTTACTATGGTCTAGCGACGCTTTGTGTGGGGGTGGGGCAAGGTGAAGCGACTGTATTCGAGTGGATCGGGGAATGACCGGCACGAGAAAATCCGTGGCTGCGGATTGATCCGGATCGGCTGCGCAGGCTGTGAACAGCGCGGGCGCTCGCCCGATGTACTTCGGATCGGTTCTTAGTCTCTTATCTGCTCGTAGAGCTCAACCAGCACCCCGTGGGTGCCCTCAGGGTGAATAAATGCGATGCGCCTTCCGCCGGCTCCGATCACGGGCTCATCATGGATCAATCGAAACCCAGCGGCGCCCAGATGATCGAGGCTATCCTGAAGGTGTTCCACTTCTAATGCGATATGGTGCATCCCTGGACCACGCTTCTCCAAATAGCGCGACATGCCGCTCTCCTCGTCAGTCGGCTTGACGAGCTCCACATTCTGATCTCCAATCGTTAAAAAAGTTACCTCCGCGCCTTGCTCGGGTACGTCTTCAACGCGCGCGACCTCTAATCCCAGCCCATCTCGCCAGAAAATCAAGGCTTTCTCCAGATCGTCCACAACGATCGCCAGATGATCGATCCGGGTCACCCGCATAGGAGCCATCATAAGGTGACCGCCGGCCTGTACTCGCCCCAGTTCTCGCGCAGTTCCCCGCAAATCTCGCCCAGCGTAACATTCGCCTCTACACACTCAATCAAGATCGGCATGAGATTCTCGGATCCTCGAGAAGCTTCGCCTAGGCGCTCCAGCAGCTTAGTTGCTTGACCTTGATCCCGGTTCGACCGAACCTCCGCTAAATGAGTTCGCTGGTCTGCTTCGATTTTGGGAGCTACCGACAAGGTCTCTAATTCGGAACCTTGCTCCGACTGATAAGCGTTGACGCCAACGACCAGATCCTCTTTCCTTTCAATGCGCATTTGCGCCTGGTAAGCGGATTCTTGAATCTCGGATTGCATGAACCCGGCCTCGACCGCTGCCAGCGCTCCTCCCAACTCGTCGATTCTTTCGATGTAGTCCATCGAGCGACGCTCGATTTCGTCCGTTAAATTCTCGATCAGATACGAACCGGCCAAAGGATCCACTGTATCCGCCACACCTGCCTCGTGCATAATTACCTGCTGGGTTCGAAGCGCCAGACGCGCAGCGGTCTCCGTGGGGAGACCCAGGGCTTCGTCCATGCTGTTGGTATGGAGAGATTGGGTCCCGCCTAAAACCGCTGCCAGTGCCTGCAGGGCCACTCTCACGACATTGTTTTCGGGTTGTTGCGCGGTGAGGGTCGATCCGGCCGTTTGCGTATGAAACCGGAGCCGAAGCGAACGGGGATCCTTGGCACCAAAGCGTTCCTTCATGAGCTGAGCCCATAATCGTCGTGCGGCTCGGAACTTGGCCACTTCCTCCAGCACGTCGTTGTGTGCATTGAAAAAGAATGCCAGCTGAGGCGCAAACTCGTCTACCTCCATTCCGGAGGATAACGCCGCCTCGACATAGGCAATTGCGTTGGCAAGCGTGAAGGCTACTTCCTGCACCGCGGTGCACCCAGCTTCGCGCATATGGTATCCCGATATGGAGATCGTGTTCCACTTTGGGACATGCTGCTGACAATAGCTAATGATGTCCGTGATCAGCCGCATGGCAGGTGTCGGAGGGAAGATATACGTGCCGCGCGCGATGTACTCTTTAAGGATGTCGTTTTGAATTGTGCCGCGCAAGGCGGAGGGATCGGCTCCCTGTGATTTGGCAACCGCGATGTACATTGCCAGTAGGATTGCAGCCGGGGCATTGATGGTCATGCTGGTGGAAACTTTATCCAGTGGGATGCCGTCGAACAGGATCTGCATGTCCTCCAGACATGAGATTGAGACACCAACTTTGCCTACCTCACCGTCCGCAACCGGGTCGTCCGCATCGTAGCCTATCTGAGTCGGAAGATCGAAGGCAACCGATAAGCCGCTTTGACCCTGTTCGAGCAGATACCGGAACCGGCGGTTGGTCTCTTCCGCGCTGGCGTATCCGGCGTACTGACGCATGGTCCACATACGCCCCCGGTACATCGTGGGTTGAACGCCCCGGGTATAGGGAAGTTCCCCAGGAAAGCCCTGTGATTCTAGGTAGGTACCTGCACTATCATGCGGGAGGTATACGGGGTTGAGAGGAATTTCCGAGCTGGTCTGAAAGCGCTCTTTGCGTTCTGGCGGCGCATCTTTCAGGGCGCCGTCTTCCCATTCCTTCTTAGCGTGTTCTATTTCATCTGACATGCGATCGACCTATAGAGCTGTTCTTCGTTCGATGGCGCGGTCATGACAAAGTCATAAGAGCCTGATTTTGGTCAACGCTATCCCCAGGGCCGACTCGAATACCGGAAACTTCGCCATCGCGCGGGGCCTTGAGTTCGTTCTGCATCTTCATGGATTCGAGGATGATCAGAATGTCACCTTTCGCTACGCTCTGGTCCACTTCGACTGGGACCGCCACCACCATGCCAGGCATCGGTGCAGAAAGCGTGAACTCTCCTTCGAGGTCCAGCTCAAGAGTGGCCGTCTCACGTAGTCTGCGCTGCCGTTCATCCTCGACATCGACTATAAATAGGCGGCCGCGTAGCAAGACCTCGACTCCTTTCTCTCGCAACGAAACGTTGCCCTCAAAGGATTCACCATCCAGTAACATGGAATAAACTGGCTGGTCGGCGACAGATTGAAAGTCGACCGACAGGCGTTTTCCGTCGGCGATGATCTCGCCTTCTTCATTGATATCGATCTCGAAGGATCGGTCGTCGATGGTTGCGATGTACTTCAACGCTGCATTCGCTCCCAACGGCCAACCCACTTCCAGTTGCTGGTGTCTCGCTCGCTTTGTTGAATGATCTCTGCTGCTTCCTGACGTTCGCGATGCGCAACAAGCGTGGCCATCAGCGCCGCAATGATTTCCAGGCTCTCTTGCTCTTCGTCGTCTTCTTCAAACTTGAAGCGTTCCTCGACGAAACGGGTGTCAAACTGACCGACCATGAAGCGCGGAGAAGCGAGCAGCTTTTGGTGGAATGGAATGTTGGTTCGCACGCCGAGAATTCGGAATTCGTCCAGCGCGCGCCGCATGCGCAGAATAGCCTCTCCCCGCGTCTCGCCCCAACAAATCAGCTTGGAGATCAGCGAATCATAGTGGGGTGTGATCGCGAAGCCGGCATAGACGCCGGTGTCCACTCTCACGCCAGGCCCGCTAGGTGGGATAACCGAAGCGAGCTGTCCGGTGCTGGGCAGAAAATTATTGTAGGGATCCTCGGCATTGATGCGGCATTCTATGGCCCAGCCATTGATTGTGATGTCTTCCTGCGTATATCGGAGCTTGCGGCCGCGCGCAACGCGGATCTGCTCTCTAACGATATCTACTCCGGTAACCATTTCGGTAATGGGATGCTCTACCTGCAGCCGAGTATTCATCTCCAGGAAAAAGAAATTACGGTTCTTGTCCACAAGAAACTCGATCGTGCCTGCGTTCAGATAGTCGACCGACCCGGCAGCACGGCAAGCAAGCTCACCCATCTCCTTGCGAAGCTCCTCATCCATGAAGGGGGAGGGTGCCTCCTCCAGCAGTTTCTGGTGCCGCCTCTGAATAGAGCACTCACGATCCGCAAGATGTATGATGTTTCCGTGAGAATCGGCGATGATTTGGAACTCAATATGCCGGGCACCAAGAAGAAGCTTCTCAAGGTAAACGTTCCCATTCCCGAATGCGGATTCCGCCTCCCGACGGGCGGATTGGAGTAGGCCAGGCATCTCCTCCAGGTTCTGCACCTCGCGCATTCCCTTTCCCCCGCCCCCAGCGGTAGCCTTGATCAACAGCGGGAATCCGATTTCGGGTGCGACTGCGAGCAATTCTTCGTCGGTCAGGTCGCCTTCCCCTTCAGTTCCAGGGACTACGGGCACACCGGCCGCGGCAACGGTAGCGCGAGCGACTCCTTTATCTCCCATCGCCGCGATCGCCGTCGGCCGCGGCCCGATGAAAACCAGCCCAGCATCCTGGACTGCCTCCGCAAAGTCGTCTCGCTCAGCGAGAAATCCGTAACCAGGGTGGATGGCGCCTGCGCCGGCTTTCTTCGCGATCTCAATGAGCTTGTCCCCCCTCAAATACGAATCGCGTGCGGGAGCCGGCCCGAGGAGGTAAGCCTCTCCTGCTTGGCGAACATGCATAGCCGCCCGATCTACATCTGAGTACACCGCAACGGTTTCGATCCCGAGCTCGTGGCAGGCGCGAATGATACGCACCGCGATTTCGCCTCGATTTGCAACAAGCACCTTAGTAAACATGGTTTGAATTATAGGAGATCAGAAATGGGTCCTCAGAGGGGGATGTTGCCATGCTTCTTCGCAGGATTGACGTCGCGCTTATTAGCCAGCATCTCTAGAGCATTGATCAGCCTGGGCCGGGTAAAACGCGGCTCGATCACGTCATCGATGTATCCGCGAGAGGCGCTGACATAGGGATTAGCAAATTTTTGTCGGTAGTCTTCGACCAACTCCGCCCTACGTTTGTCCGGGTCTTTCGCATCGGCCAACTCTTTGCGAAAGATGATATTTACCGCACCTTCCGGCCCCATGACCGCGATTTCGGCGGTGGGCCAGGCCAAATTCAAATCGCTGCGAATGTGCTTCGAATTCATCACGCAGTATGCACCGCCGTAGGCTTTCCGCGTGATGACGGTGATCTTGGGGACGGTCGCCTCGCAGTACGCATAGAGCAGTTTGGCTCCGTTGCGGATGATGCCTCCGTGCTCCTGCGCCGTGCCCGGGAGAAATCCGGGCACATCCACAAGGGTCACCAGGGGGATGTTGAACGCATCGCAAAAACGAACAAATCGAGCCGCCTTGACCGAAGCATTGATATCGAGAACCCCCGCAAGGACAGCCGGTTGATTTGCGACGATTCCGACGCTATGCCCTCCAAGGCGGGCGAATCCGACCACGATGTTTGAAGCGAATGTCTCATGAATTTCGAGAAACGCTCTATCATCAACCACAGAATGAATGACATCCCGAATATCGTACGGCTTTGTCGGGTCATCCGGCACGATCTTATCCAGCGCGGAGTCGGTTCGCAGCCGGTCATCCCCGGCGGGTACAAACGGAGGATCTTCCATATTATTTTGGGGAAGGTAGGAAAGGAGAACGCGGATCATGTAGAGGCAGTCGGCCTCGTTCTCTGTTGTGTAATGCGCCACACCGGAAGTCCCGGCGTGTATCTCTGCTCCGCCAAGCCCCTCGAAATCGATTTCTTCGTGAGTTACAGAGCGCACAACATCCGGCCCTGTGACAAACATGTACGAGGACTTTCGGACCATGAAGATAAAGTCGGTCAAAGCAGGCGAATACACCGCTCCGCCCGCCGACGGCCCCATGATGGCGCTAATTTGGGGGATTACGCCAGAGGCCATCGTATTACGCAAAAAAATATCTGCGTAGCCACCCAGCGAAACCACGCCCTCTTGGATGCGCGCACCGCCGGAATCGATCAGCCCGATCAGAGGAGCTCCATTTTTAATCGCCATGTCTTGAATCTTAACGATCTTTTCGGCGTGAACTTCTCCCAGGCTGCCTCCGAAAACCGTGAAGTCTTGCGAGAAGACGTAGGTCAGCCGTCCTTCGACCGTACCCCAACCTGTAACCACGCTGTCCGACAGATATTTTCGGTCTTCCAGGCCGAAGTCATGGGTGCGGTGGGTGACGAAGATATCGGTCTCGCGGAAGGATCCCTTGTCGAGCAGCAAATCCAACCGCTCTCGAGCGGTCAGGCGACCGCGCTTGTGTTGGGTCTCGATCCGAGCTTCACCCCCCCCCAGACGAGCTTGTTCGCGAAGCTTTCGGAGGTTCTCAAGTTTGGATTCGTGGCTCATTTACCATTCTCCTGAAAGTAACTGCGTACGACTGGCCGGCTAAGCACCCAACCCGCGCTTGCAATAACCAGCACAGTGACGATTGCCGATATCGGCCAGTTCGAGCGAGCGTAATCGGATTGGGCCAGGAACAAGCGATCCAGCCAGTACCAGGCTACGATCGCCGAGCCGCCCCAACGAATCAACCGTGGCGCCCATGTCTTTCCGAAGTAAGCGCCGAAAGCGGCCAAAATGCCCCAGGCTCCCCAGAGGCCGTTGCGGATCAACAAGTAAACTGGCGGTACGCTGTAGGGCAGGTCCGGCAGCGAAAACCACGCAACCAGACCACTGAGGGCCACTATTGCTACGGTTATAACCCCGAGGCTAAGCCAAGTTACGTGCGGCGGCCTGCGCTTGGTTTCGGGTGTGTGTGTCAATGCTCCGATGGTGCGTGCGAGTGTTAGGGGTTCAACGGATGGGCGGATTAGGTTGCAGCCGGAATGATACTAGGCAATCGTGAGCGTGATCTTACCCATCTGATTTCCCGCTTTCATATGCTCGAATGCCATCGCTGCATCTCTTAGCGGGTACTGTCGATCCATCACCGGCTTAAGTTTTCCTTCAAAAACCAGTCCCATCACTGTTTCAAACTCCTTGGATGTACCCATGGTCGACCCAATGATGGAAAGCTGCTTTCCAAAGAGAAAGCGATTGTCGAGCTCAAACTTTGGACCGCTCGTATTGCCAACCGTCAGGACACGGCCGCCTTTTCGTGCAGCTCGAAGGCTGAGGGGCATGGTCTCCGCTCCCACATTGTCTACCACGACATCCACACCCCGTCGACCATCTGCCCGATAGGCCGTCCTGGACCAGGCCTCGTCTTGAGAGCGGTCGATAAGCACATCCGCTCCTGCAGTTTCGGCGACCGATAGTTTGTCGGCATTTGAGCCTACAACCAATACCACCGCGCCAGCGTACTTCGCAATTTGAATGCTGGCCATGTTGACACCGCCCGAGGCGCCGATCACGAGCACCGATTCTCCCGGCTTGAGCTGGCCTCGCGTAATCAGAGAGTGCCAGGCGGTGAGGTACACCAAAGCCGCGGCAGCTGCTTGCGCGGCATCAAATTCCTGCGGCATTTTGAGCAAATTGCGTTTGGGTAGGGCGATCAGTTCTCGGAAGGTTCCCGAGACGTGCTCGCCGAGCAGCCGCCAGCTCACACAGAGATTTTCCTGGCCCGCAAGGCAGTACTTGCATTCCCCACAAAACACATTCGGGTTGATCACGACTCGATCGCCGACCGCAAACTGAGTGACTTGGGACCCAACTTCGACAATGTGGCCCGCTCCATCTGCTCCGGGCACATGGGGCATTTCCAAGGCAAGCCCAGGCCATCCTTTCCAGGTGAATAGGTCCATCCGGTTAAGCGAAACAGCCTCTAGGCGCACGAGCAGCTCGTCCGGCCCTGATATCGGCTCGGGAAGATCGCCATACTGAATATCCCCGCCATGCTCGCGGAAAAATACGGCCTTCATGTGAGTTCGGATGGGAATTGCGAATCAGCCAGCAGGGATTTCGTGCGGCAGATCGATGTCTGCGATTTATCCAGCAGGGATTTCGTACGCCAGATAGAGCTCCGCGTTCCTGCCAGATTCCTGGAATGCGTTTCCGCCAGGATACCGCTTTTCAACCAATGCCATTTCCGAGGATCGTTCTGGGAGAAAAACGAAAATTGTGGGGCCCTGGAGCTCCCAATCTGGCGGTGTGGTAAGCGGCTGCAGTACGTCGTGACCATTTGCATGGGACGCGAGATAGGAGATCGACGAGTGGCTATAGTACCCCATGCGGCCCCCGAAGAAGTAGACCTCCACCCCAGGCTCCCGCTCGCCCAGCATTTGTGCCACGGCGATCGCCGTCTCTGTGTTTAGATCACCAAATCGCTTCTTGGCAGAATAATCGCCGAAGTAAAAACTCAGATCGGCCCAACACGCCAGAGCCACCAGCAATCCGACGACTGCCACCACTGCGGGTCGTGCAAGTGGCCAGCTTTCGATCAGCCACTGGCTGGTTCTGACCAGCGCCAGACCTATCGTTGCTGCAACTGCTGGAGCAGCAAAGACGTATCGCTGGGCGGCGGGCGTGCTTTCGCTCAACGCCCCGATTACAACCGCGCCGGCAAGCCAGAGAATGAGCCAAAGTTCGGCTGGTTTGCGGAAGTTCAAGAATAGAAGCACCACGCCCATCAAGAACAGCGTTGCGGATAGAGGGAGCAGCATGGGAGTTTCAGGGACATACCAGTGGCGCAGGTTTTCGCTGGTGAAGGCAAGCGCGGAAGTGACGAACTGCGAAGCCAGGAGCTCGACCGGCGTTTTGCCCGTGGTGAGCACATCGGATCTCAGCGTGTCGCCGAGGTAGGACACCCGCGACATTGGAGCATAGAAGTCTGGAATATTCCCCATGTAAACCATTGCCAGCGGCAAAGTAATGACCAGCGCACTCAGCGCCATGATCACCAGGTGGTTGAGCCGAGCGCGCACCCCTGGCCAATCTCGTGCAGCGGATACGGCAAGCCAAATCGGGAACAGCAGAAACAGCAGGCGACTGCTTGCATAAAAATATTGGGCGAGACCAAATCCGAGTCCTGCCAGGACGTACCCGAGCCGGCTGTTCTTGGTCCAGCCCCACCAAAAAGCGCCGGAGATAAACGCGACAAATAGGCCGTCCCAAATGTTGTTCAATCCGATGCGGCTGAAGTGGATATGAAAATGGGAAGCCGCAAGCAAGATGCCACCGGTGAGCGCAACCCAGCGATTGAAGGCTTGCTTAAGGAACCAATACAGCGCAACGACGGTCAGCGCGCCGGCAAGTGCAGAGGTAATGCGGAGCGCTTCGGTAGTTTGGCCCAAGATGCGAATAGAAATAGATTGCAAGTAGAAATAGAAAGCCGGGAACGAAAACCAGGCCAACCCAAAGATGTTGTTACGCTCCCCACTGGTGAATTCGAGCGCGCTCAACCCTCCGGAGGCCTCGTCCCCGGTCAGAAGCCAGGGAAATTGGGCGGTAGCGATGCCACGCAAAAGCAGAGCGCCGACAAAAAGTGTGGCGACAATCGCCCACTCCTTCGTCGGGTGGAACCTCACGCCTCGTTTGGGCACGTGGGTCAGCGATCCTGCCACCAGCACCAGGATACCCAGCAGCCACATGAGCACGGCCAGTTGGGGCAGACGCATCATCCTGGCATCGCCAGCTGCCAGCCATCCGGCCAACGCAAGCATCGGGGCCAGTGTCAGCAGGATGATCTGCGCCTTCGAAATGTCCATCCAGTCGGCCGCTGCTTGAAGTGGCCTTGCGATTCGCTCTGGAAATTGCTTTCGGCTGAAGCTGATGGCGGAGAGCACGAACATCCCGAGCCCGAGCGCCGAGTAAATCTGGGCGACAAGAAGTTCACCCTCAATGAGGTACCCGGCGAGCGCCCTGCCGATGAATAGCAATAACCCTGACGCCAGCAGCAGAGCGGCAAGCTCAAGATTAGGAGCATCAAACAGCCTATCTGCCTGAGCTTCTTTCTTGCGCACGGCTTGCTCTTTCTTCGAAGTTTTGCCCATTCGCTATGACATTAGAGATGTAATTTCACTAAGCGGATCAAGTATCGAATGGCATGCCCTAGGCCGCAATCGCCAAAACGGCACAGTTTCAATGAGGGTATGTGGGGGGCGGTTAGCGCAGGCCGAGCTCGTGGCGTGAGATCACCAGGCGCTGGATTTCGCTTGTGCCTTCGTAGATTTCGGTGATCTTTGCGTCGCGGTAGTAGCGTTCCACGGGAAGCTCTTTGGAGTAGCCCATACCTCCGTGGATTTGGATCGCTTCACCAGCACAATAGGAA
>CAYZXF010000019.1:0-11561 GCA_964482355.1 uncultured Anaerolineaceae bacterium
GGTGAAGTCGCTTAACGGCCTTGGGTAATCAGGCTGACTAAGAATGAGGCGACGATTAGTACCGCGAAAATCACGAATGCGATCTGGCCCATGCTCATTCGACGCCGCTTGCTGGTCGAGGCTTGAGCCTGCTTCTTCTTCTTTTTCTTTTTCCTCTGCTTCTTATTTGCCATTCCAAGGCGATCATACCATGGGGAATTTCGGCGATCGCGAGTGAAGAGGCGGTCTTCTGGACGTGATCTAAGCTAGTGGAACCGCACAACCGTCGGCGCGCGGATCGCTTCCTCCGCACAGTACGCCCGATTGATCGTCCCTCAGGATCACCTGCCCGCGTCCGAACATTGCTCGCATATGGCCAGTGACTAGCTCGACCTCATGACCCATAGCAGCTAAATCCGATACGGTCTCGTCGGGCAACCCTTCTTCCAGCGCTATCGGGCTTGCAGGACGCGCCTCGGTGAGATTAACACGAGGCCGATCGAGGACAGCCTGCGGATCCAGTCCATCATCAATCAGTCCAGTTAGGATTTGAACGTGACCCTGCGGTTGCATAAAGCCGCCCATCACCCCGAAACTGGTGTGGAGTGAGCCATCCTCGCGGGTCACCATTCCAGGGATGATCGTGTGATACGGACGCTTGCCGGGTTCGAGCGCGTTTGGGTGCTTTGAGTCCAGGCTGAATCCGTGTCCCCGATTTTGCAAAGAAAAGCCCCATCCCTCAGGAACTATTCCTGTGCCAAACCCCATGTAATTGCTATTAATGAACGAGCAAGCGTTCCCCTGCTCATCTACAACGCTTAAATAGACGGTATCGGAGGCGGGAGCTGGGATTCCAACCGGCTGTGCTAGCGTAGCGCGCTTCCTATCGATCAACGCGCGCCGCCGATCGGCGTATCCATCAGAGAGAAGCACTTCTAGCGGAATCGGAACGAATTCTGGGTCGGCAATAAACCAATTTCCATCCGCAAAAGCCAACCGAAGGGCCTCAATCACCAGGTGCAACCTGGATGGACTGAGCGCATCCAGCGATGCAAGGTCGTACCCTTCCAAGATCTTCAGCGCCAACAAAGCCACAAGCCCCTGCCCGCTCGGAGGGGCTTCCCAGACGCGTAAGCCACGGTAAGTCACGGAGATCGCCTCATCCCAGGTGCTCTGATGCGCTGCCAGGTCATCTTCTGACAGCAAGCCTCCTGCCTCATTTACGGCACGCGCGATGGCTTCCGCTATTTCCCCCTGGTAAAAAGCTTGTGGACCGCCTTCTCCAACTGCGCGGAGTGTTCGTGCCAATCCCGGATTGCGAAAAATCTCACCCGGCCTGGGGCTTTGCCCGTCGATCGTAAGCTCATGCCCGCCTGGGGAATTCTTGAGCTGACGCTCAACCGCTCGCGCCCAGAAGTAAGAAGTCAGAGGGGATACAGGAAAGCCTTCCTCCGCTAAATTGATGGCCGGGGCGAGCGAGATCCTGAGACCCATGCGTCCGTGGCGCTCCAGTAGGTCGCTCCATCCAGCGCAGGCGCCTGGGACTGTGACAGTGTGGGCATGAAGAACAGGGAGGGCTTCTCCGAAGCCCTGCGCCTCGAGTACATTGAGCGTCAGTGCGGACGGTGCGCGACCCGTACCGTTCAACGCAGTAATCTCACGCGTCTCTGCGTCGTAGTACAGCGCAAAACAGTCGCCTCCAATGCCGGTTGAGGTTGGTTCGGTGACGTTTAGGGCAGCGGCGGTTGCCACCGCTGCGTCTGCAGCACTGCCCCCCAGCGCCAGGATGTCAATTCCCGCCTGGGCAGCAAGCGGCTGCGACGCGGCTACTATGCCGCGACGCGCATATACGGGTGACCTTCGGGAAGCGTACGTGAAAGGCACAGCTACGATGCTCGGAAGTTTCGGAACTGATCGAACTTCATTTCAGAAATGCCTATAATCCAATCGGCCCAGAAACGGTCATCATGAAGAACGTAGACATCGTACGACGAAACTCCGGCGAGATCATGTTCCAGCGAGCACGTTGGTGCAGCAGCCGTTGGTGTCGATTTCGTGGGCTTCAGTTCCGACGCAAGCTCAATCCGGGAGAGGCGTTGCTCCTGGTACACCCCGATGATAGCCTGCTCCAAAGCTCAATCCACATGTTCTTCGTATTCTTTCCGATCGCCGCGGTCTGGATCGACAGCATGGGTCGGGTGACGAGCGCCCAGTTGGCCAAGCCGTGGCGACCGTACTATGCCTCGCCCAAGCCGGCGCAATATGTCCTGGAGACTTCGCCCGAATTTCTTTCCAACGTGAAGGTCGGGGACGATTTCAACTTTGTCTTATCTCCCTAGCGAGCCTTCCCTTTAAAGAACAAAACCGGTTGCTCACCGGTTTCGTCCTACCGCCCTCCAACTAGTTCAAGGGTTTCAGCTCTTGGATCCCACTCTCGTCCTGGTCTAAGGCTTCAGTTGGATTGCGCTGGAACCACTGTAGCACGCTGCCCGCGGAAGTGTCAACAATTTGAACCTTAAACTTGGTCGCGCGAACATTTTAAGACAAGTTGCAATACCGACCGACACAGTCCTTGACCGCCTCACATTCATCGAATAGCATCATCGAGGGTCCAAACTTGGGTTGAGCCATGCACACCAAGTCCCGAAGTGCATCAGCAATTGAACCCCGATGCACCATGGGATCAGCACCGAAGAATAATTAATAAGGAGAGTGGGGAGCCGCATGCCATTCGGATATCACAATAAAATCCTGCACGCAGATCTGACAACAGGAGAGTTTGAGGTCGAGCAGCCCGGCGAGGAGTTTTATCGCAAATACATGGGCGGCAGCGCCCTGGGTCTGTACTATTTGCTCCGTGACACAGCGCCGGGCATTGACCCGCTCGGTCCGGAAAATGTCCTGGTGCTTGCGCTCAGCGTGCTGACCGGCGCTCCCATCTCAGGCCAGAGTCGCATGACAGCCGTGGCCAAGTCGCCTCTGACGGACGCGGTCGGTGACTCCCAGGCGGGAGGCTTCTTCCCGGCAGAGATGAAATTTTCTGGCTTTGACGCGATCGTCCTCAAGGGGCGCTCAGAGAAGCCGGTCTATCTCTGGGTACACGATGGCGAAGCCGAACTGCGGCCGGCAGAGCACCTCTGGGGAAAGATAACGGGAGAAGCGGAAGCCTTGATTCGGGAGGAACTGGATGACAAAAGGATTGAGATCTGCCAGATTGGTCCTGCAGGGGAGAATCTGGTTCGCTACGCAGCCATCATGAACATGTCCAACCGCGCCAACGGCCGTACCGGAATGGGAGCCGTGATGGGCAGCAAGAATCTCAAGGCGGTGGCGGTGCGCGGGAAGAATCGGCCGGAATTAGCGGACCGAAGAGGGGTCATTGATCTTGCCAAATGGGGATCGGCGAACTTTGAGGATTCGGATGTCTACGGCCTGGGCCTCTTTGGAACAGCCAACGGGGTGATCTTGCAAAATAAAAAGGGCGGGCAAGTGACCTACAACTGGGACAGTGGCTACTTTGAAACCGCCGATGTCCTGGACGGCACGGTCTGGGCCAAAACTATCTTGAAAGACCGAGACACTTGCTATGCCTGCACTGTACGCTGCAAGCGTGTGGTCGAGGTCAAAGAAGGTCCCTTTCGGGCCGAGCCCAAATACGGCGGCCCCGAATATGAAACGCTCTCCACCTTTGGCACCTATTGCGGGATCGACGACATCGAGGCCATCTCAGAGGCCAACCAACTCTGCAACATGTACGGCATGGACACCATTTCCTGTGGAGCCACGATTGCCTGGGCCATGAACTGCTTTGAGGAAGGGATTCTCACGGCGAAAGACACCGGAGGTATCGAGCTTCGTTACGGCGACGCAGAGGCCATGGTGCGAATGACGGAGATGATCGGCAAGGGAGAGGGCTTTGGAGCAGTGCTCGGCAAAGGCTCTGCTCGAGCTGCCGCACATTTCGGCAGCGGAGCCGAGGATCTGGTGGTGACCGTCAAGAAGCAGGAAGTGCCGGCGCACATGCCGCAGTTCAAGCGGAGTCTGGGACTGATCTATGCGGTCAACCCATTTGGCGCGGATCATCAGTCATCGGAGCACGATACTGCGTGGCGTCACTATACCGATCGCATGGCGGAAATTGGCGTGACCAATGAGCCGCAGCATCCCAGTGTGTTGAATGAAGAAAAGGTGGATTTCGCACTCAAGACTCAGCACATCTACTCTGCGTTAGATACGGTGAACATGTGCCAATTTGTGTTCGGCCCGGCCTGGCATCTTTACAGCACCAAACAGCTTGCGGAAGCCGTTAATTTGATCACTGGCTGGCAGATCGATGTGGCGGATCTTCAGAAGGTGGGC
The DNA here is from genome assembly GCA_964482355.1 of uncultured Anaerolineaceae bacterium. GTDB lineage: Bacteria > Chloroflexota > Anaerolineae > Anaerolineales > E44-bin32 > JADFRG01. Next base: position 4,339 of record CAYZXF010000019.1, read on the forward strand.
GAGCGCCGCTTGAACATGCTCAGAGCCTACAATGCGAGAGAGGGCATCGGCCGGGAGGCCGACGTGTTGCCAAAGAAGATGAAGAAGGCGCTGATTGGCGGCAAGACCGACGGAATAGCGCTTGATGATGCAGAGCTGGAGCAGGCAAAGGATTGGTACTATGCGATGTCGGGTTGGGATGTCGCCACAGGGATTCCGACCCGCGCCAAACTCGAAGAGTTGGAGCTTGGTTGGATCGCCGATGACCTCAAGCTATAGCGGTAGAATCAGATACGCGCTCGAGGTTACCGATACATCCCCTGATGACTGTTACTTCCAAGCTCCTGGTTCGGCCCGCAGCTGGCTCCGGCGAATACACAAAAGTCACGCCCAAGGAAGCCGACTGGGAGTTCCTTCACTTCGCTGCCCGAAGAATGTCCGCTGGGGAGCAGTGGGAATTTGACACTGGAGAAAACGAGTTCGGCATTGTTGTCTTGGGTGGGACTTGCTCGGCGAAAACCTCGCGCGAAGCCTGGGACCCAATTGGTCGACGTGCCAATGTCTTTGATGGCATGCCGTACACCCTTTATCTTCCCCGCCGCACCCAGGTGAATATTGAGGCCATCGGCGACGGGCTCGATCTCGGATATGGGTGGTGCGAGACCGACCAGGATCACCCCGCCAAGCTTATTTCTCCCGAAGAGGTAAAGGTGGAGATTCGTGGAGGCGGCAACGCCACCCGACAGATCAACGACATGATCCCGCCTGGATTCGATTGTCACCGACTGGTGGTGGTGGAGGTCTATACTCCCTCCGGAAACTGGAGTTCGTATCCACCTCATAAGCACGACGCGCACCGCGAGTCTGAATCCGGTGAATTACTCGAAGCCGATCTCGAGGAAACTTACTTTTATAAGCAGGATCGACCGGAGGGGTACGCAATTCAGCGCGTATATACCAGCGATGGCAGCCTCGATGAGCTCGTCCTCGCCCGATCCGATGACGTCGTGCTGGTTCCTGAGGGCTACCATCCAGTGGTCTCGGCCCACGGCTACAATACCTACTACCTAAATTTTCTGGCTGGCAGCGCACAATCCCTGGCGAGCGTCGATGACCCTGACCACGCATGGATAAAACAGAGTTGGAAGGAAAGAGATCCGCGGCTGCCGTTAGTTGCTATGGACATTAAGTAAAACTTCGACGTTCTGGCGGATGCTGAATCCCCTCCGCCAATCCGGCCGATTTCTGTGTCCCGCCCCGGCGCGCCAGCGTTATGGCGGGAATTCACCCCGCTGAGGAAAACGAACATGAATGACAAATATAAAAGCCCGCTCCACGAGACGATCTCCACAACCCCGACCGACTTCTGGAACGACTCGGGATCCTTCAAGGAACTGACCTACGCCATCGAGCATGGCGCGGTAGGCGCAACGACGAATCCGACGATTGTTATGCAAGTTGTCGAGGAGGAAATAGAACTGTGGCGGGATCGGATTCAAGAGATGATCGCAGAGAATCCGGAATGGTCTGAGGACCAATTGACCTGGAAGCTCATCGAAGATGTGGCGATCAGAGGCGCTGGCCTACTTAAGCCGGTCTATGATCGTGAGAAGGGTAAGAAGGGGCGCATTTCGATCCAGACCCATCCAGCCTTCTATCGCAACGCCGAGGCTATCGCGAACCAGGCGACCCATTTCGATTCATTGGCTCCAAATATGCAGATCAAGATTCCCGCGACCAAGGCCGGAATTGCGGCCATCGAGGAAGTCACTCGAAATGGGGCAAGTATCAACGCCACCGTGTGCTTCAGCGTGCCGCAATCGCTAGCGGTTGCGGAGGCGGTGGAGAGGGGACTGGACCGGCGCGTTGCCGATGGGGAATCCATCGAGGACATGTCACCCGTATGCACCATCATGATCGGCCGACTCGACGATTGGATGCATGTGCTGGCCAAACGTGATGGAATCATCGTGAACCCGGCCTCCCTGCATTGGGCGGGGGTGGCCGCCATCAAGAAGGCCTATGGCATTTTTCAGCAGCGCGGCTACCGGGCTCGCCTGCTGGGGGCCGCTTACCGGCACCAACTGCACTGGTCGGAGCTAATCGGGGGCGACCTCATTCTGACCATTCCATACCAATGGCAGAAGTGGTTCAATGCTTCGGATGTTGAAGTCAAGGATCGCATGGCCAGGCAGGTCGATGAGCAGACCATCGATGATCTGTACGATCATTTTCCTGATTTCCGCCGCGCCTATGATGAGGACGGCCTGACGATCGATGAGTTTGATACTTTCGGTCCGACCGTTCGTACGCTGCGCGGTTTTATCAGCTCATATCATGATCTCGTGGCATTGGTGCGCGACTTCATGCTGCCCAACCCGGACATCCGGCGGAACCGCCCTTGAGGCGCCGCTCGCGAACCCCTCACGCTCTGGAAGCTCGTCTCCGCGCATCTGACGCTGGCCCCTGACCGTTCATGGTGAATACGCACGATCTCATCACAATGGGTCGCGCCACCATTGATCTTTACTCGCAAGATATCGGAGTACCTTTCGAGAAAATCAAGAGCTTCGCAGCCTACGTTGGAGGGTCACCGACCAACATCGCGGTAGGCGCCAAACGCCTTGGGCTCAATGTGGCTCTGATTAGCGGGATCGGCGAGGATCCGGTGGGTGATTTTGTGCTCGCCTTCTTGAATGAGGAGGGCATCGACACCGCATTTGTCACCCGCAAACCGACGGCACGGACCGGCGCGGCTCTGCTAGGGATGGAAAGACCGGATCTAACTCCGCTGGTCTATTATCGCGACAACGCTGCAGATATTCAGCTCACAATCGATGATGTGAAGGCCGCTCCCATCGCGGAGTGCAGGTCATTTGAATTTGCAGGCACTAACTTAAGTCAGGAACCCAGTCGAAGCGCCACGCTGTTCGCGGTAGAGCAGGCAAAAGCTGCCGGAGTACGCGTCATCATGGATTTAGACTTCCGAGCCGATCAATGGGGGGACGTGCGAGCTTTTGGGCTGATAGTACGATCAATCCTGCCCCTGGTAGACATCGCTATCGGAACGGAGCAGGAAATCAAGGCCGCCATGCTGGAAAGCGCCGAACAAATTTCGATTACCCATTCCCAGATCACTGCGCCTGAGATAAGTGGAGACCTGGACACGGCACGGAACTCCCTGCTCGAGCGGGGCCTCGAAGCCCTGGTTGTCAAGCAGGGTAGCAAAGGCTGCTCGGTATACCTTCAGGGCGGTGAGGTAATCGTTGCCCCGGGATTTTCGGTCGAGGTCTACAACGTGCTGGGTGCCGGTGATGCGTTCGCCAGCGGCTTGATCTACGGGCGGCTCAAGGGCTGGGATTGGTACCGCGCGGCGCGGATGGGCAACGCCTCCGGCGCAATTGTGGTCACCCGCCATGGGTGCGCCAATTTCATGCCGTACGAGGACGAAGCTTTGGAATTCATCGAGGAACAAGGGGGATTCTGAGAACAAACCCAACCCCATCAATGGAAATCACAAGAGGAGAACTGAGATGAAGACTGTCCGGCTGACGATGGCGCAAGCAATCATTCGCTTCCTCAAACAACAATTTGTGGAACGGGACGGACGCGAACAGCAGTTTTTCGCAGGTTGCTTCGGGATCTTCGGTCATGGGAACGTTGCGGGCATCGGCCAGGCGCTGCAGGAAAATCCGGATTTCCAGTATTACCTGGCTCGAAATGAACAGGCAATGGTGCACGCTGCGGCTGGGTTCGCCAAGATGAGCAACAGGCTAAGCACCCTCGTCTGCACAAGCTCCATCGGGCCTGGGGCAACCAACATGCTTACCGCCGCCGCTGGTGCGACTGTCAATCGCCTGCCGGTGCTGCTCCTGCCGGGAGACATATTTGCGCGCAGAAATGTGGCGCCCGTGCTGCAGCAGCTGGAATGGGGGGGATCACAGGAGGTCTCCGTCAACGACTGCTTCAAACCGGTTTCTCGGTATTGGGATCGCATCAACCGCCCAGAGCAAATCATCACCGCGTTGCCGGAAGCCATGCGCGTGCTAACCTCTCAAGCTGAGACCGGCGCCGTTACGCTCTCCTTGCCACAAGATGTGCAGGCGGAGGCATATGACTACCCGGAGGCCCTGTTCGAAAAACGGGTCTGGACCATCCCACGTCCTGTGCCACCGCGTGAGCTTCTTTCCCGCGCGGTAAAGATGATCCGCGGGGCTAAATCGCCTTTGATCATCGCCGGAGGGGGAGTGATCTACAGCAAGGCGACGGAAGCGCTCGCCAGCTTCGCCGAAGGTGCCGGAATCCCGGTGGGCGAGACCCAGGCCGGCAAGGGCTCCCTGCCCTACGATCATCCGTTCGCGCTGGGCGCCATCGGCGTCACCGGTACACCAGGAGCGAATATCATCGCGCGTGAGGCCGATCTGGTGATTGGGATCGGAACTCGCTACAGTGATTTCACGACCGCCTCAAAGACCGCCTTCCAGAACCCCGATGTGCGCTTCATCAACGTCAACATTGCCGATTTCGACGCCCACAAGCATTCCGGTCTGGCGCTGGTGGCAGACGCGCGCGCGGCTCTCGAGGAGCTCGGGAGTGCGCTCGAAGGACACTCCACCGTTTCCGAGTATCAGAGCCGAATCAAGGATTTTAATAAGGAGTGGGACGCAGAGGTCGCCCGTATTTACAGTCTGGAGCACGGGCCGCCGATCAGTCAGGGGGAGGTAATCGGCGCGGTCAACGCGGCCTCTGAACCGACCGACGTGGTGCTGTGTGCGGCCGGCAGCCTGCCGGGAGATCTTCATAAGCTGTGGCGGACTCGAAACCCCAAGGGCTACCATCTCGAATATGGGTACTCTTGCATGGGCTACGAGATTGCCGGTGGGCTGGGGGTCAAAATGGCCGCGCCGGAGCGCGAGGTCTACGTGATGGTCGGCGACGGGTCCTATCTGATGATGAACTCTGAGATCGTGACCTCCATCCAGGAGGGCTACAAGCTGACGATCGTGCTGCTCAATGACCACGGTTTCTCGAGCATCGGCGGATTGTCCGAGTCGGTCGGCAGCGCCGGTTTTGGAACACGATACCGTTATCGGAATTCAGGTACCGGCCAACTCGATGGGGAGAAGCTTCCAGTAGATTTCGCGGCCCATGCCCGCAGTCTCGGTGCGACCGTCTTTGAAGTGGAGCATCTCCCCGCACTAGTGGAGGCGCTTGAGCAGGCTAAGGTGCAGGAGCGTACTACGGTGGTCGTGGTGGAGACCGATCGCGAGGCGCGCGTTCCCGGCTACGAGTCGTGGTGGGACGTGCCGGTAGCGGAGGTGTCGGAGACGGAAGAAGTTCAAGCGGCGTCTGAAGAATACCGTTCAGCGGTCGACAAGGAGCGCAACTACCTGTGACCCTCAGTTACCTGTGAACCTCGGATACCTCCGACTCCGCCTGGTCTGGCGCCGATGAGCTGCACCCTACCGTAGCGTGCTCTTCCTGCCAGCATGAACGCAATCTTCGGAGACGTGGAAGAGGGCTGTCATCCGCCCTGACTGCCCATTCGTCATGAGCCAGAGGAGAGCTGTCCCCTCATCCTGGGTGTACACGGGAAGCTCCGCGATAATTCTGGTCTTCACGTTTGGCCGTCGAATCATAGGTATAATCGTTCAACCACTACGTGTTTCAATTGTCCTGACGCCGGGTTTGTATCGTGAGTAATGTCTAAAAGGCCCGGACCCTACATGCCAAGTTTGCCACGAGGTTGGAAACTTCTACATATTTGCATACCATTGGAACAGCTCTCGGAGACGCGATAAAGGCTTCGCTCCTCCATAGGATCCCAATAGATGAAGCAATCCTGATGATCCATTCGGCGCGCGAGTCGCGCGAGAGCGCTCTGCGTGCTGCTCGCGTGAGAAATCCAGATTCGGCCAATCTTGAAAGGAGCTAGTCTATTTACCCCTACATAAAATTAGCCACTTCGCGAAACCATTGAAAGAATATCGTATCCATCAAGGAGGAAAGAAGATTATGTGGTCCAAGAGAAAATGGTTGACCCTGGCTGGGCTTTTCATGTTTGCAAGCCTAGTGGTCGCCGCGTGTGCGCCTGCTGAGACAGTTGAGGTAGAGGTTACGCGCGAGGTCGAGGTCGAGGTTGAGGTCCCGGTGGAGGTAATCGTAGAAGTTCCAGCCGGTGGGGAGCTGGTTACGCTCGTCGCTCGCTGCCGGGCGAGACCGCCTACAGAGGATTGGCGCTGCAATAACCTGCTGAATGGGGTAGCGGAGGTCAATGCCGAACTGGAAGCCGCCGGCGATTCGCGCCGGGTGGTGGTACGGACCATCCAAGACAATACTGAGTTTGGCGACATCATGCAGGAGAACGCGCTGTCCTTCGAGGACGGTCAGGCGGCCGACATCTTGCTGGTGGGCCACGAGTTCATCGGCACGGAAGCCACCGCTGGCCGCATCATCTCGATCGAAAGCATGATTGCGGACTACCCGGAGTTTGACAGCATGATTGACGGGCTGTGGGACTCGGTCACTTTCAAGGGCGAGCGTTGGGCAATCCCTCAGGATATGGAGGCACGGCCAATTTACTGGGACAAGACCCTGTTGGCTTCGGTTCCAGGCTGGGACGCAGCTCGCGTTGATGGTCTATCCGACGAGATCCTGGCTGGCAATTTCACAATGGGTGATATGCTAGAAACGGCCGAAGCAGCAGTGGCGGCCGGCGTCGTAGACTCGGGAATGGGCTTTTGGATGCGGCCTTCGAACGGAGATGACTTCCTTGCCGTCTACTATGCTTTCGGCGGAGAGCTCATTGATGCCGACACCGGTACGCTCGTTTACGATGCCGCAACTGGGAAGAAATTCTACGACTTCTTCGAGCGTGGGCTGACCGGCGACGGCGCCCACAGCTTCCTGACCGGGGATTGGGGCGGCAGCTACCATCCGAACGTCTCAGGTGGCAACGTCTTGTTCTGGGCCGGCGGAACCTGGCAGTGGGCCGAGTGGGCCGATCAGTGGACCGGGCCGAACAATTTAGACCTGGGCGGCGAATCCTACCAGTTTGAGAACTGGGGTTATGGCTTGTATCCCGCCGGCGAGGCGGGCGGTACCCCGACCACGGTGTCGCATCCGCTGTCTTACATGATCAGTTCCGCGACTGAGCATCCCGACCTGGCCCTGGCCGTGATCGCCAAGGCGACCACCGACGAGGCCAATACCCGGCATGCCCTCAACAGCACGCATCTGGGCAT
>CAYZXF010000020.1:0-2123 GCA_964482355.1 uncultured Anaerolineaceae bacterium
ACATCACAATCCGGCCACCGGCCGTCAATTCCCGGGCGATACCAGCCTGGATGAAATCTTCAAGTACGGGGAAAGCTCTATTTGAACTCTGTCCCCTAGCAAGATCCGGATGTAGTGTCTGCGCATCTTGCCCGACAAATAGGCTAATACGACGTGTCCATTCTCCAGCTCGACACGAAATTGGGTTGCCGGCAGAGCTTCCACAACCAGGCCTTCAACTTCGATCTTCTCTTCCTTTTTTGTCACTAAGATTCCTGTTAGTCTCGGCGAGCCCGCGGAACGAATTTCCGCTGCTTGCGCTTCAAACGCCGAATGGCCTTTTTGCGCTGGATTCTTCGCAACTCACTTTTCGAAATAAACCAACGCTTGCGCCGTACGGTGCTCAGGATGCCACTCTTGGCGACTTTCTTTCGGAAGCGCTTCAAGAGCTGCTCCTGGGATTCGTTTGGTCGCAAGATCACGGTTGCCATTATTCACTCACCTCGCTTGTGCTCTCTGCATCGCTCGAGTTTTCTTCTTCTGCGTCCGGCCATCCAAGGTCCAGACGTTCCCGCTCTGGCTCGAACGATGTCACCCTCACCTTGACCGTCTCTCCCTGCGAAAGCTGGGCCAGCCCGTCGGTAGCTTTCAGCAAACCCTCGATCCCCAGGTCGAAACGTATGTACGCTCCGGCGGTCACGAAACGACCGATGGTGCCTTCCATTTCCTGGCCCACGGTTATTTTCTCAGCCGCGGCTTCCCACGGGTTCGTCTGTAGTCTCTTCAGGCTTAGCCCAATTCGATTGGCTTCCTTGTCGAGCCGGATGACCATCGTATCGGTCTCCTGACCGATCTTCAGCAAATCCGAGGGGTCTTCCACCCGATTCCAGGACATCTCGGAGATGTGGATCAGACCATCCGCTCCACCGATGTCCACAAAAGCGCCGAACTCTCGCAGGCTGGTCACTTTCCCCTTCCGTACTTCACCGAGTTCAAGCGTCTCGATCACGCGTGCCTTTTGTTCCTGCCGCCACTGACGGATCGCTTTTCTTTCCGAAAGCACAAGCCTTCTTCGACGTGGGTCTACCTCGATCACCTTGAGCGGTAGCGTCTTGTCAACAAAAGACGCCAAGTGCTCGACCTGCGATTTCTCATCCATCCCTCGAGGCAGGTCGGTGATATGGGAGGCGGGTACGAAGGCTCGAAGGCGCCCAAACGGTACGATCAGGCCGCCGCGGTTATAGCCGCCGACACTGGCTTCCAGCAGGGTGTCCTCTTCCATGAGGCTCTTGGCGCGCAGCCAATCATCGCTTTCGCGCGCTTGCGCCACGGAAACTACTAAATTTCCATCATGATCGATCGGATCAACCACCATGACAGAAATTTCATCCCCGACATTGAGATCAGATTCTTCGGCCGGCAGCAATTCAAGATCTGAACTAGTGACCACGCCGTCGCGCTTCAAGCCTAAATCAATGATCATGCCGTAGGAGTCGGTGGAAATTACGCGCCCCGTGAGCAGATCGCCGCGACGAGGATCGGGAACTGCGCCCGCCTCTGTCAGTAATTGTTGAAGATCTTCCTTTGGCTCCATTAAATAAAATTGGCCTGATCCGCGCCTACTTGCCGACCAAGCCACTTTTGGATTTCAAGGAGTTCGTAATATATCTGTCTGAATACTCCTATTATTCCTATGCAAACGTTCCGGTCGCAAGCTTATTTGCAGCGCCCGAAAATTATACAAGGGCCCCTTTAGGATGTCAATCAAACGCCCTTTGATTTGACGATAATACTATCCAATTCTTGTCTTACTCGGGCTCCTGCAGCAGCACCATTTCTGGGCCTCGATCAACCTCCCACGGATACACAATGTAGGCATCAGTGGTCGCTGCATAGTGGTCGGGCTCCGCTTCGCTGAAGAGACTGCGAGATGGGTTAAAGTGCATCACGCAGGTATGGGGATGCCCTTCTGCAGCCAATACGCGGTTTTTGACAGCGGTAATATGTCTTCCTGAGCCCCATACATCATCGACCACCAGTATCTCGCGTCCGCGCAATTGATCGTCATCTGGGAACTGTAAAAAAGCTGGCCAGGCGTAGAGCTTTGCTGCCTGTCGTTCGACTTCAAACGGGAAATCCACGGC
>CAYZXF010000021.1:0-2291 GCA_964482355.1 uncultured Anaerolineaceae bacterium
TCGCGCCAGATATGTAGCCCTTACCAGTTCTCCCGGCGCGGCCGTGAGCTGAGTCTGCAAGGGATAGAAGTCCCAGGGCAATCCCGGGCTAACCGCGGCCTCCAGCACAATGGTCACTCGTTGCCCCCAATGCTGGGCGAGGCGCCACTGATTGTCCTCCAGGACGAGATCGAAGCTTAGATCCCCTTCAAAAAACTCAATCTGATCCGAATCGCGCAGCTGGGTGAGGTCCTGAAGCAGCGCGGCACCATCTGCATTCGGATCACCGGCGGCTGAGACAAGCGCTTCGATACGATCGTGGACGCTGATCGGAAAGCGAATGCGGGCGGACACAATTGCCTGTTGGGGAGCGTTTGAGACCACTGCCAGGGGCTGGAATTCTCCCCATTCCGCGAGCTGATCCAGGAGCAGCGCTTGCTGTTCCGTCGCATCTGGGTTCTCGGATATATACTGATCTCTCGTCCGAGCGGCCTTGTCTTGCTCCGAGACTCGTTCCCAGGCCGACGAGAAGTCCCGAGTGTAAGTTTCCAAGAAGAAAGATTCTGCGATCTGCTCTGGCGGCGTAGGAGATTGGAATTGCTGGACGAGAAAAAGTGTGGCGACGACGGCGAAGCCGAGGCCAATTCCCACCACAAGCGCTTGGACGAGCCGGTTGGAGGTCATATCTGTTCGCGTTCGGGATGATAGTCGCGGAATAAAACCAACATACTGATCATTAGGAACATCCAGCCTTGAACCCACATGAAGGCGCCGCCCAAACGTTGATCGGGAACACCACCAAGCTGCGCATACGATGGATAGATGATACGACTACTTCCCCACAGCCAGGTTCCCAAAATGTAGCTGGCCGGAGCGGCTACCAGAAGATATACCCACTTGGCGGGCGGCCAATCCCAAAGGGGAAACCATCCGTGAGTCGGATCGATGATGCGCCACCAAAACAACAGCGCCGTGTAGAAGAAGAGGGCGTGCTGAACCGCGTGGGCAAATTCATTCTGCAACGCAAATTCATAGACGTCGGGGACGTGCCATAGATAGAGATTGAGAAAGAAGAGCGAGAAAACAACCAGTGGGTCGGTCACCCATTCCAGCAGGCGGCGCAGCCACCTGCGGCTCAAGACGGCCCGCGCGATCGGCGAAGGCAGGCCAAACAGCAGAAGCGGGGGCACAACCATCGTAAGCAAGATGTGTTGAGCCATGTGGGCCGAGAAACGTACGTCGGCAAGCTGATCCAACGGAGATACCAGTGTCACTGCCAGGATTGTCAGACCGGTCACAAAGACAAGGATTTGATACCCGCGGATCAGCCCCCGCCGCCACAACGAACTCAACGCACCATGTTGGTGAAGATCATAGAAGGCATAGGCGTAGAGAGCCCCGCCCGAGAGAATCATCAATGCGGCAAACTGGTTAAGTGGCTCAGAGAGTGGGTGTGAGTAGATTGCGATTATCGGCCGAGATCCTGTCTACGGTTAAACAGCGGATCCCATCAAATAGATGGCTGGGTAGAAGAATACCCACACCACATCGATGAAATGCCAGTAGATGGCACAAGCTTCCACACCGAAGTGGTCATTGGCAGAGTAGTTGCCGCGGAGGCCTTTGAGGCCGATGGTTGCGATAAAAAGCACGCCGCTGGCAACATGCAGGGCGTGCAGCCCGGTCATGGCATAGAACACCGAACCGAATACTCCGTCGCTCGGTCGAAGGTGGCCTCCCCATTCAAATCCGATGACGCCGATCAGAAATGCGATTCCCAGGACCGCCGTTAGGAACATGCTTGCGAGAAAGATGGATCGGCGGTCGTGATCAATTGCGGTCTCGGCCAAATACATGAGAAAACTGCTTGCAAGAAGAATGGAAGTGACGAGCAAGCCGAGCTGCTGATCGAGGTCGGGTCGGGTATTTCCCCAAAGCCGAAATCGCATGGCCAACAACGCGCCGAAGAGGAACACTTCCGATACGAAGAAGACCCAGATCCCGGCGCGTCCCCGCTCGGCGGACCTCGCTAACGCAGTCAATGCGCCTTCCACAGGCGGGATATATGCATGAAGAAATAAATAATTAGTGCTGCCTTGACGACCGAAAAGAGCAGCAAGATGGGTATGGAGCCGTCCGTGGCGATACTGGCTTGTAGCTCTCCCCACGTAAGGGCGGCCAAGAACAGCAAAATGAGCCCCCCCCGCAAAACCGCACTACGTGCTCTTTGGCGGCTCAGTGCTGGCGGTCTTCGGCGCCTTTTACTTCTGGTTCCCTAAGATCACTGGCAAAATGTACGACGAGCGCCTTGG
>CAYZXF010000022.1:0-6309 GCA_964482355.1 uncultured Anaerolineaceae bacterium
TCTGAACTCGGTTCGTAATGAAGGCTGCGCGGCCTGAATGCCGTTCGTTCAAGATCCAACGGCTTGAGCTCCTGACCCTGAATCACCGCGAGCGTATCCAGGCCGTCATAACTATAGATACAGGCGATCTGCCCATCTGCTAGAAATACGTACTGGGAGAGGCCAAAAACCCACATGGGCCAACCAAACTCGGCTTCCATCGGCGCCAGGGGTTGCGCTTCACCCTCTTGCCAGCGATAGAGGTTCCACCACCCGCTTCGATCGCTAACGAAATGCAAGGTATCCGCAGGCCCCCATTCCGGCTGGAAGATGGATTCATCGATTCCACCGACAATCTTTTCCGGCTTCTGTAGTGTTCCATCTGCTCCAATTGCGGCCATCCACAGCTCGGTTCCATCCCATGGCATGTTGGGCTGATCCCACTCCAGCCAGGCCAGTCTGCTCCCATCCGAGCTGGGTCGAGGAGCGGCATAGAAGTCGCGACCGCTGGCAATAACCCTGGGTGCGGTCTCACCCTCAGGCGAGAGCTCAACCAGTTCGTTCACGACCGTGCCATCTGCATCATGCCGTTCTCTAACGCAGGTGATGCGACTGCGATCCGGTGACAGACGGCCATCCGCGTATCGGAAGCCGGCCGGAACTTCGGGTTCGGGAGTGATACCGACCGGGTCTGTTCCGGGCTCAATTTTGTACAAGCGTTGGTCGGCAAAGCTGGAGGTATACAAGGTTGTGCCATCGGCGAAGTAGGCGCCTCCGCCATACTCATGCACCCGGGTCCGGCAGTTGAAATCCGAGGGGGTGGCCTCCGCCACATCCTCATTCTGCAGCCTGCGCATGATAGCCACGCGGCCGCCTTCCTTCGGTCTTGACTCTGACCAATACACGATGCCGTCCGACACAACAATCTGGCCTGCTCTGCTCGATCCGGCCGCAACGTCGGCGGCCGAGATTGGTGAAGTCCAGGTTCCGTACGGGCGGATTTCTTTTTCGGTCACGCTTGCACCTCCCGGTGCTTGGCTATTCCAAATATCGGCCCAAACCGTAGCCGATTCCGATTAGAATCGGCTGCGCATAGCCAAGTGGACGCTTCGACATGATACGGCTCTGAGTCTCAAATGAGTCTAGAGCCCTTGGGTCATGTTGAGCCCCCAGGGCAAATTGTCGTATAAATCTCTTGAAATTGTATCGTTGAGGACATACTGTCGCACATCGGGCTGTTATGCTTAGCGCGATCTTGGGTCACAACGGAGAAATGTATGCCGAAGAAAACTCCCACGAAACGCCGTGGGCACAAGCAATCAGGCTCAAAGCCGCGACCAACTGCGGTCGAGCGCGATCCGGACGACACGCTGGGAATGTACCTCATGGAGGTCGGAAGCCTTCCGCTGCTCACGGCCGAGCAGGAAGTATCTCTCTCGAAGCGAATCGAACGTGGAATTAAAGCTCGTGAGGAACTCGCCAAAGGTGGGCTAAGCCCCAAGCAAATTAAAGACCACCAGGCTGTGATTGAGGATGGGTGGGCCGCTCGAGAGCACCTGCTGACCGCCAACTCGCGGCTGGTCATTAGCGTGGCAAAGAAATATCTGGGTCGAGGTGTACCATTTGGAGACCTCATCCAAGAGGGAAATATCGGATTGATCCGCGCGACCAAGAAATTTGAATACCGGCGCGGCCTGAAGTTTTCGACCTATGCTACCTGGTGGATTCGGCAAGCCGTGACGCGCGCCATTGCGGATCAGGGACGTACTATTCGACTCCCGGTTCACATGGGCGATCAGATCAATCGGTTGCTTCGAACCACTCACATGCTCACTCAAGATTTGGGACGGTCACCGACCAACGCCGAGCTGGCTGATGCGCTCGAGCTGCCTCTCGAGAAGATCGAGGACATGAAGAAAGTTTCCCAACTTCCGCTCTCGCTCGAGACCCCAACCAGTGAGGAAGAGGATTCAGTCTTGGGCGACTTCATTGAAGATGAAGAAGCTGAGGCTCCCGCCGAAGCAGCAAACGAGGCGTTGATGTTTCAGGGGTTGATGGAGGCCCTTGAAGGGCTCCCCCCTCGAGAGAGCATGGTACTTCAGCTGCGATACGGCCTGGTGGATGGGAAAATGTACACCCTCCATGAAGTCGGGCAGAAGCTCGGAGTAACTCGCGAGCGAGCACGCCAGATTGAAGCCCAGGGCCTCGGCCGACTGCAGAATCCTGAGATTCGCAGAAAACTCGGCGACTTTATCATCGACTAGCTCGCTAATTTAAGGACAGGCGTTCTGCAGGTGCTGAGCGAAGGTCTCGGCAAACTGATGGCGGCCTGAGCCGTCGCATGCAGCCCGAAAGTAAAAATAGTTGGTCTCAATCGGAGTCCCCACAGCCTCAAGTGAGGACAGTCCCGGGGCGGCGATTGGGGTGGGGGGGAGACCATCGTTCCGATACGTGTTGAATGGGGAATCCTGCTCGAGATCCAGCAAGGAAAGCGGAGATTTCCACCACGATCCATCCGGCTGCTGGCCCAACGGGTACTGAACGGTAGGATCGGCCTCCAGCGGAAGCCCACTTCTTAATCGTTTTAAAAAAACAGCCGCGATCATGGGTCGTTCTTCAGGCACAATCGCTTCCCGCTCGACGATTGAAGCAAGCGTCACCGCCTGGCTCAAGGTCAAACCCTGCAATTCGAAGCTCTGCCGCAGCGACGGATCGACCCGCCGCGTAAAATTATCCATGGCCGTCTTGAGAAATGCATTCGGCGAACTATCTGACTCTAATCGATAGGTATCCGGAAATAAGAATCCCTCCAGCGAATCGGTGAACGAGGCTAGCTCATGGTCAGCGATGGGGGCTCGGGCTGCAGCCAGAAATTCCGGTCCAGTGAAATTCAAGCCGGCTGCATCGATCGCTTCTGCAATCTGCTCGAGCCTCCAGCCTTCCACAATAGTCACAACAATGTCAGACGGCTGGGCGGTCTGAAGGGTCAACGCCAATTCTCTGATCGTCATGGCTCCGGTCACTTCATAGGACCCGGCCTGGATTCCGACGTCCAATCCTCGGTAGCGCATGTAGTTGCGCAAGAGAGTTCCGTTGTCGAGTACGCCAGCATCTACCAGCTGATCGATGACCGATTGGGCGCTTGCACCGCTCTCGACTGCCAGGTCGGTTCCTGCCTCAGGGTCGCCGGCCGCCGAATCTATGGCGGAGGCCTGGGAAAGCAGATAAGCCCCGAGTGTGAAGCGCTCGGTCGTGCTCAGGTCATCCGCTGGAGAGCCTAACTCTCCGAGGACCGCAGAGACTGCGAGAAGCGAAGCTCCGGCAAATCCGATGAAGCCACAGATCAGCGCGACAAGCAGCAAGCCGCCAATAAGTCGACCGATGGGACTGCGCTTCTTGCCCGATTCAGTCATTAGGGTTGGTCAGTGAGTGATCCGGCCTGAGTATCCAAGTAATCCTGAAGGAAGTAAGCGGCTGCGCGAGCATCGACCATATCATCCTTCTTACCAGCCATCTTGGTTGAACCACTTTCGTCCCAGGTCTCAACCGCCACCCGGGTTGCCTTCCTCAGTTCAGCTACGAGCCGTAACGACCGTCTAGCTTGGTGACCGATTTCACCTTCGTCGTCCAAGGGTAACCCGATCAAGATCAGATTCGCACCGCGTGCCGAGGCTACTTCAGCAATGGTGGCCGCATTTTGCTGCCGGGAAATGTGCTCAATCACTTGGAGTGGACGAGCGATGGTGCCAGTCGGATCGCTCACAGCTAATCCGATCCGAACCTCTCCCGGATCGACCGCTAGAACTACGCGCTCTCCCATGCCCACTTGAAATCGATGCGCATGCCCAGCCAGGGTACCCATGGCATCCAGCTCGGGGAGGTCCTTATGAGTGGAGCTTGTTCGAGGCCTAGCAGCTGTTCCAATCTCGCCGCGGCATCGGCCTTGGGGTCTCCTAGAACCGACTGACGTAATTGGTCGCGATCGACGGTCTTTGCGAGAGCGCCTTCTACCGCGAACAAGACCTCCATCGATGGCCAGTCTTCAACAGCATTTATCGCTTCGAGCGATAAGCTGCCGGGTATCAGCAAGCGATTCTTGGGAAGTAAGGCGAGCAGCTCCTGCTTAGCGGCCTCCCGGACAAGCGGAACGGAATACCCCAAGCCTTCGATTTTCAGAACCAATGCCAACCCTAGTGATTCAGCAGCCTCGCCTAGCCCGATGTCATAGCGTTCATCTACCACCTGGGTGACGCGCAGGCTGCCAGGGATAAGCTCATATCCGCGATCGAGCTGAGTCGCTAAATCGATCTCTGCGTTATTTAGCAGCTCCGCCTCCAATTCGTTTCTTAGGCTCTCCATATCGTCGAGGCTCACCGCACCCGACACTTGATCTCTTCCACCCCGCGTGCGCTCAAGGTTGCTCGCGGCGACGAGAAAGCCGAGCGGCCCTTCCACAGAATCGATCGTACCTGCCTCTACGTTGCCTGAAATTCCAGGTTCGACTGCCTCGATCGCCAAAATGATCGATGATTCTTCGCCCGAATCCAGATCTGCGCCTTCAGTCGTAAGAAAACGAACATTCCCCGCGCGCAGCCCAGTTCCGGCTGGGATCGAGATTTCGCCGTCGGTTAGATTGATAAATTCAACTTCCCCGGCAGCAGTTTCTTGCGGAAGCTGTATGAGACCGGTCGTCTCGCCCCGTATCGCGCCGGAGATCTCGGCCGTGACTGACTGACCCTGAACCATAGTGGATGACGAGCCAGGCTGGGGGTCAATCCAAATTGACATATTTTGCTCAATTGGGATAGCGGTGGGATCCAGGACAATTTCCGCGCTGGGGAAAATGGATATGGCGAGTACGAGAACGGCAATGATCGATACCCCGACCGCAATTTGTCTACCCCGCACCCCCAACTGCACCAGAGCTCCGCGGTCCGCATTGCGCGCCTCTCGCAGTTCTGCGAGTGAACGTCGTTCCTCAGGGGCAGGCATCGCATTAGGTTTTTCGGACCAGGATCCTGCCGGCAACCGCTCCAGCGATTCGAAAACCGGAATGTTGAGGAGATCGGCGTTGGCGATAATCGTTGGGTCGAAGGTTACTAAACCAAGATCAAGACCGAGCTGGCTAGCGTGCCTCTGGACGACCGCCAGATCAAGCCGCCGATCCAGCGGCCGTCCACGACGCGGCCAAACCAGAACGACTTTCGGGCTGCGTGCCCAAGAGATCTTGTCTCGCGCAGAGACATGATCGTCTTCTGGATCCAGATTGATGATGTGGACTTTCACTTGATGTTAAGCAGCCTAAGTTAGGTGCGCTTGCACCCAGGCCGGTACCTTAGCCAGCGCTTCAGGCAGCTTGCTGGCATCCTTGCCGCCTGCCTGGGCAAGAGTCGGCTTGCCGCCTCCACCCCCACCAACTACTGCTGCCACGCTCTTAACCAACTCTCCGGCGTGCAGCCCGCGCCCTACAAGATCCTCCGTGACGGCAGCCACGATGATCGGCTGACCATTTTGGGTGGTGGCCAGCACCGCAACCCCGCTAGGATTGCTCGATCGAAATCGGTCAATTAGCTGGCGCAATGAATCCGCGTCCAGATCGTCCAGCAGATTGGCCAACACTGGAATTCCGTCAACTTGTTCGGGAGTCAGACGATCCAACTGATCAAATGCGATGGTTTGGCGCAGTTTCGCCTGACGATCCTCAAGCTGATCCTGGTCTTCAAGCACTTTCACAACCCGCTCACTAGCCTGATCCACGCCCACGCCCAGCTCTCCCGCGATCGAATCGAGGGCCGCCAGTCTAGCCCGAATCAGCTCGAGTGCGCCTCGACCTGTCACGGCTTCAATGCGCCGAATTCCGGAGGCGACACTGCCCTCGCTCGTGATCAGGAAAGGTCCGATCACGGAGGTGTTTTCTACATGTGTACCGCCGCAAAGCTCATACGAGAAGCATGCAGGTTCTCCAATGCAGATTGTTCGAACGGTTTCCCCATAGGTTTCGCCGAAGAGCGCCATGGCTCCAGCCTGAATGGCTTCCTCACGACCCTGATGCCGTATCAGCAGTGGGTGGTTGGACAGAATGTCGTCGTTGACCTTTTGCTCAATGCGCTCGATTTCATCCGAGGCGACCGCTTCTGGGTGAGTAAAATCGAATCGCAGCCTGTCGGGAGCCACCAATGATCCAGCCTGACGCGCGTGCGATCCCAACACGTCTCTCAGCGCGGCGTGAAGCAGGTGTGTGGCGGTATGGTTTCGCATGATATCCAGACGCCGCTCTCGTTCCACACTTGCTGTAGTGGGATCTCCTACCTGCGGTTTCCCTGTGGCGAC
>CAYZXF010000023.1:0-7639 GCA_964482355.1 uncultured Anaerolineaceae bacterium
AAGCTCGCGTTACGATTGAGGGAGCAGGACACTTCTTGCAAGAAGACTCAGGGGAAGAAATTGCCGAGGAGATTCTGGCGTTCTTCGATCGCACTCCACTGGACTAGCCGTCCTCAATGCCCCAGACCTCAACAATCCCCCCTGCTCGTTGCCAGATTATCGGGCTCCCGTCTGGGGTATAAGCGAATTCTAACGCCGGCTGGGTATCCAACCGGCCCAATCGAGCCCCGTCCGCTAACGACCAAATCGTCCCATCCTGACCAGGGATCACTGAGCCGTTGGTGATGACCGACATAGATGGATCGGAGCTCTCAAAGGTGGCCGACATTTGCCGCGTTCCAGGATCCCATATCTCCCACTAGCGGCGAGCAGGCGGAAGCCACCTGGAGTAAAAGCCAGCTCGCCCACCTCGCTCAAAGAGATCTCCAGCTTGCCGACGAAGTTATTCGAGTGAAGGTCCCATAGCTTAATTCGCCGTGGCGCGGCATGGCAAGCAGATCCCAAGTCGGTGCGAACAATGGAGCGCCTCGCTAAGGGTACCGGTTGGGAATCAATGGTTAGCATTCAGCTGTGGGCCGCGGAACATAATGGAATCCCCACCATCGGCGCGCTGGATCTTCAATTCGGTAAACGCTGTGTTGATGTGCCACCGCTGTCTCAAGCCTCTGGGATGAGCCTTCATTCGTAGATCTAGGGCCGCCACGCAGGATGATACTCAGCCGCGCTGTGCTTGGTGATCCGCGTAGGCTGCCCGCCATTGGCGGTCATCACGTAGATATCGTGGTTGGCCGCATCGCGCCAGGTCTCGAAAGCTATCCACTGCCCGTCCGGTGACCAGGCTGGGCCATCATTCGGACCCTTATCTGAAATCCTCACCCCACCGAAGCCTACTGAATCCCATGGAACGATCCAGATATGTTGATTGGACTGATAGGCGATTAGATTGCCGAGCGGCGACCAGGCCGGCTCGTTTGCTACCTGATCGCGCGTGACCTGATCTGGATTGGATCCGTCGAATGATCCATCTGCAAATACCCAAAAGATGGTGGCGCTGCCCGCACGCGAGGTATTCATTAACGTCAATCGGTCTCTACCTGGCGACCAACTCGGCTGACGATCGCGTGCAGTCCCGCGGCTGATCTTCACCGGCGCGCTTCCATCGGGCTCGGCCATCCAGAGCGAGGGCTGGTTGTTTTCCAGATAGGCAAATGCAATTCCCTGATCGGACCAATCGGCGTCGTAGACCCCGCCCACTAGGCTTATGAAAGGAGATATCCCACTTCCGTCTGCATTCATGACGTAGATGGCCGCATTGGGATACTGATCTTGCTTCTGGCGGCAGGGAGAGGTAAACAGCAGCCGCTCGCCATCGGGGGACCAACTCGGTTGGCAAGCGCCGTCAGGCAGGGTCGTCAGCTGGGTGAGATTCTCTCCGTCCAGATCGATCACGAAGACCTGGGGTAGTCCAAAGCGCTCGCTTGCAAAGGCGATCTGTCCGAGCCCTCCACCTCTCGGTGTTGCGCCGGGAGTTGGGCTCTCAGTGGGAGGCAGTATTTCGGTGGATTCCAGAATTGCGGTGGCCTCCGGTGCTATCGTTGGCTCATCGCTCGTCTCCGCCTCAGCAACTTTTGACTCTTCGGTCGGCACAGGCAGTATGGATAAAGAGGCCTCAGTAGACGGAGGCGAGCTACCGATCACGGGTAAGTTTCCGGTTAGAAATAACGCGCCCCCGACGCCGATCGCCAGCAGCACGACCGCCCCGATAATGAGAGGCACGATCGAGCGGCGAGGTTGCGGCGCAACGATTGGCTGGGAAGGCAATTTCATGGCGGGACTTTCAACCGAAGTCTTCGCCGCAATGAGCCCGGCCTCGAATGCCTCTGGTCTTTCAACCGAAGTCTTCGCTGCAAGGAGCGCAGCCTCGAATGCCTCCGGGCTCTCAACCGAAGTCTGCGCCGAAAGGAACGCGGCGTCGAAAGCCTCTGCGCTCTCAAATCGATCTTCCGGCTTGACTTCCATGGCGCGTTCAATCGCTGCCGCCACATGGGGCGAGACCTCCGGATTGAAATCACGCACGGCGATTAGACGTTCCTTGCCCATGGCGCGGTGCAACCCATCCGCCGGAACCTTGTTAGTCAGCAGGTTATAGAGCGTAGCTCCGAATGCGTAAACATCCGTGCGAGGATCGGTACGCCCTTGCCCATATTGTTCGGGCGGGGCAAAGCCCGGTGTGAAAGCCTTCGCACCGACCGTCGTGCTCTTGATCGGGTCGTATTCCTTAGCAAGGCCGAAGTCCACCAGGATCGCCCGGCCCTCAGGCGTGATTTTTATGTTGGCGGGCTTCACATCGCGATGGATAACAGGCGGCTGCCTGGAGTGCAGGTACTTGAGGGCCTGCAGGATCTGACGCGCCCAATCCACAACGGTCTCCTCGTCCAGGGGAGCGTCCTTCTTCTCAAGTATTTCCCGGCCGTCATGGCCATCGATGTAGTCCATGACCAGATACTGACCCTGGCCTTGGACCACAAAATGGTCGATCACCCGCGGCAACCCGGAGTGGCGAAGCTCGAAAAGCAAACGCGCCTCGCGTTGGAACTGACGCGCAGACTCGTCCGACACGAAAAAATTCTCCTTAACCGCCACCTCGACGTCCAGATTCTGGTCGTGTGCAAGGTAGATAGCGCCCATCCCACCCCCGCCCCGCTGCTCGAGGATAAGATAGCGATTGTTGAGTAAGGTATTGGGTTCTATCGTCATTGGTTACGCGGTTTGAAGCCGCTGAAAGCAAACACGAGACTCTGATAAATTAACGGGGACACTGAAACAAAGCCCGTTTCCACCGATTGCGAGCTCGCTGGATCGCGTCCCGCTTCCCCTACTTAAGTGCACCAGGACAAGGTAGTGGCCGGGCCAAGGTCGATTGATTCTTTGTGCGCGGTGAGCGCCTCAGTCCTCCGTGAATGTTTATATCATTGAACGGAGTGCCTTTCAACGACTCGGGCTGTGCAAGTCACTTCAGGCATGTCAGCCACCCTCATTGTCGGCCTCCCCCGCGCAGGGGAGGCAATATCCCCCGTCCAGGTCCCCCCTTCATGGGATGGCAAATCTGCGAAGCACATCGTAAAGTAGAACACGTGTTCTACTCTGTGCTCGCTGCCAGTCCCCTCATGTGAGTGGGACCGCCCCGTGTACCCGCACGGGGCCCGAGTAGACGGAGGGCCGTGCACCCGCAAAGGGCCGGCCCTCCAAAATCCCCACCCCTGGAGGTCCTATGTTCCAAAGCCCAACCATCCACCAGCCCCTTGTACCGGGGTTGGACCCGGCGCTGCTCTCCGCAGCCCAACGACCGCAGCTGTCGTTGATTTGGGGAGCAAGCACTCCTACCCAGCAGCTGCTGGCAATGTTCACCTGGTTGGCGTCGCGGGGAGAGACGCCCCTGATCTTCGACGGCGGGAATCGCTTCGATGGATATTTCGTGGCCAGGATGGCTCGCCGTATGGCCCCTCGGCCTGAGCTTGCCTTGGGACGCCTGCGTCTATCCCGTGCGTTTACCTGCTATCAATTGGCACAGCTGATCGAAGAAGCGGAGGCTAGCCTCTCTCCTGTGCTGGTCCTCGACCTGCTGAGCACCTTTTATGACGAGAGCGTTCCACTACGAGACGTCGAGCGTCTGCTCACTAAGGTGATCTCCCATCTCAAGCGGTTGGCTGCAGTCGGTCCAGTGATCGTCGGAGCCCGTGAGCCCAAGACGATGGTACAGGATCGATGGAAGCTGCTAGAGCAGCTTCAGATCGCCTGCGACAAGACCTGGATGCTTCGTCCGCCTCCCGGTGAGACGGTCGAGCAGCCGAGGCTGCTCTAAGCAGGGATCCGCTCCGTGGGACGCACTCTTCCTTCCATAACCCAGGCCTTCCTGCAGGAGCAGGCTTCGCTCGCCCGATTTCGTCGCGCCCTTCGCCGGGAGGACCAACGCGCACTCGATGATCTTCTAGCTTCTGCCCGGCATCACCTGGCGGCCTCTGCCTATGCCTCCCACCTCCTTCCATTTGAGATCATGCTGCTGGCCATGCTGGTCGAGGAACACAAACGAGTGCTCAAACTGCAGAGCGAACTGGATGCTATGCACAGTCGTATCGCTCCTCAGGAGTAGGCGTGACGACCCTATTTGCCTGGCTCTTCGATGTCTATCCGTCTGGGAACGGAATGTCGGTTTGGATGATCGACCAAGCAGGTCGTTCTCACGAACTGCGAGACACCTTTCACCCCAGGTTCTATGTGCAGGGATCCAGCGATCGTTTGCGCGACCTGAGCACATTGCTTGCAGGAAAACGCGCGCCAGTCGAACTGCGGATGACGGAGCGTATCGACCTGTTCCTGGATCGGCCGATTGAAGTGCTGGAAGTGCGAGTTACGGTTCCGGGTCGTCTTGCTCACTTCTTTCGGCTGGCGAGCCGTGCCTTTCCCGACCTCACCTACTACGACGCCGATATTCCGCTTGCTCAACGATACGTTCTGGAGCGTGAGCTCTTTCCGCTCGCCTACTGCGCGGTCGACGAAGCGGATGGGACCATTCAGAGCATCGAGGCCCTCGACACGCCCTGGGACACGGATTACGAGCTGCCTCCTTTTCGGGTCATGACCCTTCGGCTGGATGGGGACCTTCAGGATCCAAGTCGGTCGATAGCGTCAGAGGCGAATCGAGGCAATTCTAGAGATTTGCTGGTGGAGATCGACTCGCGTCGCTACCGCTTCCCTCGCCGTCATGGGCGTCGGCTGGTGGTGGGCGTGCGCCACTTGCTGGAGCGGTTCGACCCGGATGTCCTGATTACCGCGTATGGAGACAACTACATCTTGCCGAGGCTGCTGCGCCTGTCTCGACATTATGGGGTTCGTCTGCCGCTCAACCGGGATCCGAAGCAGCCGGTTCAGCACAAGGGCGCCCATTCCTACTTTTCGTACGGCAGGATGATGTTCCGGAATGAGCAGCACACCTTGTTTGGTCGCTGGCACATCGACCGGCAGAACGCCTTCCTCACCAACTACTACGGCCTCGACGGAATCCTGGAAATTGCGCGCGTCAGCGGACTTCCGGTGCAAACCGTGGCACGGGTGTCCACCGGAACCGGAATCAGCGCCATGCAGGTGGCAACCGCACAGCGCCGAGGAGTGCTCGTGCCGTGGCAAAAGCGCCAGCCCGAGTCGCTTAAGACCGGACTGGATTTATTCGCGGCCGACAAAGGTGGTTTGGTCTACAACCCCATTGCGGGGCTCTACGAGGGGGTGGCAGAACTGGATTTCACGGCCATGTATCCCAGCATCATGGTGCACTACAACGTCTCACCCGAAACGGTTGAGGCCCGGTGTTGCGAGGGAGAGCAAGTACCTGAGCTGGGGACTTCAATCTGCCGGCATCGGGTGGGTCTGGTTCCCGAAACACTCGCCCCGCTGCTGGAGAAGCGCAATCGCTACAAAGCCATGATTCGAGAGTTACCTCCAGGCGATCCGCAGCGGCAGCGTTTCGAGCGGCGTTACTCGGCCCACAAATGGCTGCTGGTGACTTGTTTTGGCTACCTGGGCTACAAGAACGCCCGCTTCGGACGAATCGAGGCCCACGAGGCGGTCAACGCTTACGGTCGAGAGGTGCTGCTGCAGGCAAAAGAACTGGTCGAGGACGCGGGTTTCCGAGTGCTGCATCTCTATGTGGATGGGCTGTGGATCCAGAAGGATGGAGCCGACCAGGCCGAGTACGATCGCCTGATCGACCAGATCCAGAACCAGACAGGATTGAGGGTCGCCCTGGAGGGGGTGTACAACTGGCTGGCCTTCCTGCCCTCGCGCACCGAGCCGCGAGTGGCGGTCGCCAACCGTTACTTTGGGGCTTATGAGGATGGGTCGGTGAAGGTGCGCGGCATTGAAGCCCGCCGCCACGACACTCCGCCCTTCATCAAAAATACCCAGCTCGAGATGCTGGCCCTCTTGTCGAAGGCTCAAGGAATCGAGGGGTTTCGGGCTGCGGTCCCGAGGGTGATGGCCTACGCTCTGGAGCGGCTCAGCGCGTTGCGGGCGGGGGATATCGAGACGCGTGACCTGATCGTCACTCATCGTCTATCTCGAAAGGCTGATGAGTATCAAGTGCTCACTCCCGCCGCGCGCGTGGCTATACAGTTGACTGCGGCCGGGGTCGAGCTGAGCCCCGGCGAGATGCTGCGTTTTGTGTACGTGCCGGGTCCGGAGAAGGTCCGTGCATGGGATGGCGACCTCGGCGATCAAACCTATGATGTGGGAGCATATGTGGAGCTGCTGACACGAGCGGTTGAGAGTGTGCTGGCCCCAGTGGGAGTGGACCGCGCGACTCTGGACATGTGGCTGCTAGGACAGTGCGGATATTGGGGACCGCCTGGAGTGCTGCCTCCCCTCGGTGAGGACATTCGCTTCCCCCTTCTCGCGAGACCGATGCCTCAGTTGGCTAGGAGCGAGGCAAACCTCTCTAAAGAGACGACGCTGGACTTCGATGTGACAGCTCCGGAGGCTATTCCTCTTGCAGTGGATTACAAAACTCCCATCAGAGCCGGATGAAGCGTTTCCCCCGTAGGCCCGATTGACCTCTATTCCTGTCGCGTGGTATTATGCTCGCGAGCCGCCGTCGAGCGGCTCGGACCGACTTAGGGAGGTGTTCAACATCAGCGCATCTGACTACCGGATAAACGAGAGAATTAGGGTGCCTGAAGTCCGCTTGATCGACTCGGACGGTGAAAATAAAGGCGTCGTGCCGATTGACGAGGCGCGAGCCATAGCCGAAACCGCTGATTTGGATCTGGTAGAAGTGGCTCCAAAGGCAGAACCTCCTGTAGTTCGAGTGCTTGATTTTGGAAAGTTTCTTTACGAGCAGTCCAAGAAAGATCGAGAGGCGCGCAAGGCGCAGACCAAGGTTGAAGTCAAGGAAATCCGGCTTCGGCCGAAGACCTCCGAACATCATCGGTCCTTCAAGGTCAAGAACGCCAGACGTTGGTTGACCGAAGGCAAAAAAGTTCTTGCTCGCATACGGTTTCGGGGACGTGAGATTACTTACCCCGAGATTGCGCTGGAGGATTTGAAGCAGATCGCAGAGGAATTATCAGACGTTGGAGTAATTGAACAGGCGCCTCGCATGGAGGGGCGTACCATGTTCATGGTCCTCGCTCCGGCAAAGAAATAAGCAGAGCCCAGAGACGGAATCTTGTCGCCGACCGGGCAGTTTGCAGCCCGGCGGTTTTCATGAGAGGCAGTGGGGGAACGGATGACAAAGAAGCGCAAAGTAAAGAAGTACAAACTCAAAACGCATAAGGCCACCGCCAAGCGATTCCGCCTGACCGGCACCGGCAAATTGGTCCGAACCAAGGGCGGCCAGAGCCATTTTCGAAGACGGACTTCCAAGCGCTCCAAGCGCTTGTTCTCCAGAATGCTTGCTGTAGAGGGAACTGGCATTCGCAAGCGTGTACGTCGGCTCGCCCCTTATTTGAAGAAATACAAGGCCAATCCAAACGCTCGAAGCGGCGGCGGCAATTCGTAGTAGAGGAGCATAAAACTTGACTCGAGTAAAGGGCGGGACCGTTACCCGCAAGCGACATAAGAGACTTATCAAGCAGGTTCGCGGTTACTA
>CAYZXF010000024.1:0-8927 GCA_964482355.1 uncultured Anaerolineaceae bacterium
GCACTTGGCGCGCAGAATTCGCATTGGGAGGATCAGGGAGCCGAGACGGGCGAGATCTCTCCGCAAATGCTTGCTGGGATTTGTCAGTACGTTATTCTGGGACATTCTGAGCGCCGAGCCACCGGCAGCAGCCAGGAGGGCGATCAGGCCATCAATCGCAAGCTGCTGGCGGCCCTCGCACACGGGCTCACACCGATTCTTTGCCTGGGAGAAAACCTCGAACAAAACCGTTCCGGCGAAACGGATTCCTTTGTATCGGGTCAGGTCAAGGCAGCTTTCCAGGATGTCGAGCCCGGCCAGGCGGCCACCTGCGTCGTGGCTTACGAGCCGATATGGGCGATCGGCAGCGGGAAAGCCGCGACCCCTGCCGACGCCAATCGAGTGATCGGACTTTCCGTTAGGGGAGCCCTGGCCGAGATCTACAATGAAGATATCGCGCAGCAGGTGCGGGTGCAGTACGGTGGGAGCGTGACTCCCGACAATATTTCCGAGTTTATGGTGATGCCTGAGGTCGACGGTGCTCTGGTGGGTGGAGCTAGCTTGAAGCCGGAGTTTGTAGACTTGGCCCGCCGGTTTGCCGATGGTTCCTAAGCGGCCAGCGTCACCTCATCGACCACCCCAACGATCACGGCTCGAATGGCTCCCGGGTCGAGGCCCAGAATTTGTCTCGCTCCGTTACCCTCATCGATGACCAGCACCGTATCGCCGATTCCGGCCTGCGCTACATCCACCGCGATATCGTAGTCGCCGGTACCATCCCCCTCGAGGTTGAGCTGATCCACCATTAATAGCTTGCGCCCCTCAAGGTGCGAGATTTTTATCGTTGCGACAACCGTCCCGATGACCTTACCGATATACATTTCTCGCTACTCCGATTCACCCGATGGTCCGGCAGCGCTGCTGCTAACATGCCATTTGGCCGAGCCAGGCGAACTGCGGGCGTCGTCAGGAACATGAACCTGATCGACAATCCCGGTGATGGCCAGATCAACCGGCACAAAGGTTTCGGGCAGCGCTTGCGCTGCCTCGCGGCTGGCAACCATGAAGACCAGCTCTCCGGGAGCGGATTGTGCGGTCGCATCTGCCGCAACCTGAGTCAGGCCATCCGGTTGCAGGTCCTCGTCTAGCGGCTGCACTACCAGGAATTTGATTCCTTCCATATCACGGTATTTCTGCGTGGCGACCACGGTGCCCACGACCCTAGCGAACTTCATGCCGAAATTCGCTCGCTGAACCGGCTGGCTTTAGCGAGGTTCTCCCACATTTCTTCATGCAGCTGTGGAATGACCACCTGTCGAAGGAGTTGGTCTGGGCCTTCAAGCGACTCGACGCCCAGCGCCACCGCAATTTCGACATCGGCTACCAGCCCCGAGTACAGCACGATTCCCTTGCCGCCCAACCCATCCGCAAGCCGTACTTCAACCAGCTCTACCTGGGCGCCTTTGACACCCGCGTCCGCAGCGCGGATGGCGGCCGCGACCGAGGTCGTTTCGAGCACTCCCAGAGCCTCGGATGCTTCGGGCGAGCGTCCACCTCGCAGAGCTGCCACGACCGCGGGATGGACTTGTGGAAGGAATACGATGTCGAGGATCGCATCTCGACCAACTTCGCGGCCGGCCGCTAATGACTCTTCTACATCGGCAGTTAGCCCCCCAACCAGCACAAGATATTTTCCGGGCTGAACGGTTCCAGCCTGAATTACGTCTATGGGGGCGCGCTTGACCATCGCATCCGCAGCCTGAATGCCGGCCGCAATGCTGCTAAATTCAATCAAGCTCAGTGCTGGATCAAACATCATACAATTCGGAAGGAGTCAATCAAGGCACAGCGCCGAATTCGGCTGAAGCTGCGCGGATTGGTCATGCCCTCACCGGTAGGGCTTGCAATAGTAAAGGAGCAAAAACCTTCGCCGCCCATGCCTAACCCGGCCTGGGAAGGTCCGTTTTTAACGAAAATGCTGGAGTCCATTGCTCGCGCCATTTCACTCATGTGGTCGATGTTCTTGGAGTGAATGGTCGCTGTGTGGCGGAACCCGTGCTCGGAGTCCACTGCCAGCCGAATACCAACCTGCGCATTGGGTACGCGGGTGAGCGGGAACACCGGCATCATCTGCTCGGACCATACCAGGGGATGGTCGTTCGGGACGTCGGCCAGAATGAGACGGATCTCGTCTCCGGCTTCGATCCCAATCTCGCGCAGGATCACGTTGGCATTCTTGCCAATGAATTTCTTGTTCATTACTCCGTGCTTGCCAGGCGGTGGAACCTCCTCAAAGATCACTTTCATGAGTTGATCCAGCTGGCTACCTTCGACTTCGTAGGCCCCATAGCGTGCCATCACCTGTTTGAGCTCATCCGCAATGGAGTCAACTGCAATGAGCGTCTTTATGTCGGTACAAATGATGTTGTTGTCGAACGAAGCGGCAAAGATCACATCCCGCCCTGCCTTTTCGAGGTCTGCGGTTTCATCTACAAGGGCCGGAGGATTGCCCGGGCCGGCCGCAATGGCGCGCTGGCCGCTGGCCATCGCCGCCCGGACCACACCGATTCCGCCCGTTACGGTCAAGATGCGGATGCCTTTATGGTGCATCAGCTCGGTGGCAGTTTCGATGGTGGGCTCAGCGATTGCACACACCAGGTTTTGAGGTCCGCCGCCTTCCACGATTGCTTCGTTTATGATTTGGGCGGTGTGGTTGGAGGAATTCTTGGATCCTGGGTGGGCATTGAAGACCACTGCGTTCCCAGCCGCCACCATTGCGATCGCGTTGCAGATAAGGGTCGAGGTTGGATTGGTGCTAGGAGTTATGGCGCCAATTACCCCGAATGGGGCCCACTCGACGAGCGTCAGTCCATGATCGCCGGTCCAGGAGCTGGGTGTGAGGAATTCTGTGCCAGGGGTCTTGTTCGCATTCAGTAGATTCTTTTGAATCTTGTCTTCGTAGCGCCCCATGCCGGTTTCTTTCCAAGCCTCATAGGCCAGGATCTGGGCGTTTTCCCGCGAGAGGCGTCGTATCTGAGAGATCATGCTCTCGCGGACCTCGAGCGGCAGCGCCTGAAGAGCTTCAAAAGCACGCTGAGCAGCGGCCACCGCGCTGTCGACATCGGGGAAGAGATTGTCCCCATGCTGCAGCGCCCTGGCAGGCTCTGGCGGCCCATGGGTTGTGACTGGTTCAGGGTTGGGCCCGTGGCGCACCCGCTCTCCCTGGCGAAGTTCCGACATGACCTGATCTACGATGGCATCGATCTGCGTGGTTTCCAACATCAGCCGACCTTTGCCTTGTCATAGGTAAGCTCTCCGCCGACTTCGATTTGGTCGACGATGGCCATGATCACGCCATCGCAGGGGCGTTCATGAGTGAACACGGTTTGCCTGGCGGCGCTGCCAGTCGCATATAGCACGACCTCGCCCAGCCCCGCGCCAACCGCATCGGCCGCCACACGATAACCCCCGGTTTCCTCACCCTCTGCATCCAACTGATTTAGCAGAAGAAACTTCAGGCCATCCAGCGACGGCTCTTTGCGCGAAGCGACCAGAGTGCCGACTACCTTGCCTAAGTACATGATGAACTCCCATCCTTCAGGACGGGACCCCTCAGGATCCCGTCCCGGCTTGTGCACTCAGCACTCAGTTAGGCTGCTTTGGCCTTCTTCCCGCCCGTGCTGGGCTGGCGACCCAGTGGAAGCGCGCTGTCGACATTGGCGTGCGGGCGCGGGATCACATGGATGGCGATGACTTCGCCAATCTTCTCTGCGCCGCGGGCGCCGGCTTCTACAGCCGCCTTGACGGCAGCCACGTCGCCACGGACTACGGCCGTGACCTGGCCTCCACCGGTCGATTCGAACGCTACTAATTCGACCTGGGCGGCCTTGACCATGGCGTCCGCAGCTTCGACCATCGCGGGGTAGCTTTTGGTCTCGATCATTCCTAGTGCTTGAGTGGGTCTTGATTGTTCTGACATTGGAACCTCCTTCGTTCGCTTCTTCGGATAACTTCTATGCGCTGCGTTGCTCTTCGGATTCTCGGCCGGTGACACCTTCAATAGCCGCAACTGCTGCGCCGTAGCCGGCCATGATGTCTTGTTCTTCGCCTCCCAGGTACAGCCTGCCGAAACTACCGTAGGCCGTAACCTCCAGGATGTTGATGTTGGCCGCCTTTTCGGCCTCATTAGCGGCAAGAGCTGCGTATGCGGCCGGCTGGACTTCCAGTACGTACAATGTCTGACCCGCGAGCAGCATGTGGCCGTGGCGCAGCCGGTTGATGAGCTGCACCTGATGCGCATCGACGTGTCGAATGATCTGACTTGAGACCACACGCGGCTTGAGACGATCTGATTCTTTCACCTCCAGAGCCTCCAGAATCGCTTCACCGGCGGCACGCACTTCGGCCTGGTCACTGTGGTGCACTTCCAGCATGCCGTACAGCCGCTCAACGATCTGCATTCCGGGACGGACCTTTGTGGATTTCAGGGCGATGTCTGTGATGCGGTTGATCTCAATCCCTGGTGAAATCTCAACCCAAAGAGAGGTGTCTCCGGGAAGCGGCAGGAAGCCGCGAGCCACCGTCCCAAGAAATCCGGCGTGCTGAAGTTGCAGGTTGTCGAGAAAAACGTAGGTTCGCAGGTCAACTGCCATAAGGTTGTTCCTTTCCATTGGTGCCGCCGACGATCTTGATGCTGGCGCTAGCGCCGATTCGTGACGCCCCTGCCTCAATCATGCGACGTGCGTCTTCAGCGGTTTTTATTCCGCCCGCGGCCTTGACGCCGATATTTGGGCCGACCACCCGACGCATAAGCGCAACGTCCTCAGGGGTCGCCCCTCCGGGGCCAAAGCCGGTAGAGGTCTTGACGAAATCCGCTCCAGCAATCTTGGATAGCTGGCTAGCGGCAACCTTCTCTTCGTCTGTGAGTAGCGCCGCTTCGATAATTACTTTCAAGATGGCGTTGCCGGCGTGACACGCGCGTGCAACCGAGGCGATATCCATCTCAACCAGCTCATAATCCTTGGATTTAAGGGCGCCCACGTTGATCACCATATCGATTTCTGTGGCGCCCTCGCGGATCGCTTGTTGAGCTTCAAAGACTTTTACATCAGTGGGGGTTGCTCCCAATGGGAAGCCGACAACAGTACAGACGTCGACCTCGCTCCCCTTGAGCAGCTGTGCCGACAACTTGACGTAGCTGGGATTGACACAGACCGAGGCAAACTTGTACTTGCGAGCTTCATATGCCAGCTGCGCCACCTCGTCCTGAGTAGCATCCGGTTTGAGCAGAGTGTGGTCGATCAAGTGTGCCATGCCTTCATCGGTCGGTGTCATTCCGAGCGTGCTTGCTACACGATCTGCACCGGCATTGACCACCGATCGCATGCCATCGGTGTAGTTTCCGGCCGAATGATCACGCCCGTTTCCGTTGGGTCGCATGGACGCTTCCTGAACTAGAATCAACACCTGCCGCGTGATCCCTTCGATGACTCGCTCTACCATTGCTTCATCCATCGTAGGCATGGCTACCATCGTAAGAATCCACCTTCGCGGTTCTTCATGCGGGCACCGCGCTTCGCAGATACCGCCGTTCGATATCACCGATCTTGTCTACTCGTTTGGCATGTCGTCCACCCGCAAAGGGCGTCTCAAGCCAGGTCTTCAATATGGCTTTCGCAAGACCGCTGCCGATTAAGCCGGCGCCTAGTGTGAGCAGGTTGGCGTTGTTGTGCTCGCGACTGTTGACTGCGGTAGCCTGGTCGTAGCACATGCTGGCCCGCACACCGGGAACCTTGTTTGCTGCCATACACGAACCGATTCCGGCTCCGTCGATCATCACGCCCAGCCATGCGCTCCCGTTGGCCACCGTCTGAGCCACCGCTAAGGCGTAATCAGGATAGTCCACAGATTCAGCACTGACGGTTCCGCAGTCAACGATTTCGTATCCCCATTCGACAAGGCTGTGCTTCAAACTTTCCTTCAGTTCGTAGCCGCCGTGGTCAGCCCCAATCGCAACGATCTTCTGAGATGCTGGAGCGCTTGATCTGCGTATTCCAGAGCTTTCTCCACCATTCATCGTCGCGTGAGGGCGGAGCTCCACGTTACGATCCAGCGCTGCCTGCCGGGCCAATGGCGTGACCAGCGCACCGGGCTGAATTTCGAGCACTCCGTTGCGCTCGACAGAAGCCACGAGCGATTCGGACACAAGTCTTTTTTTTCGTAGTTCGGTTGCAGATTTGGACCCGAGCCGATTGGGTTGAGAGCCGGTTGCCGGTTTGACCACCGGCTTCTTTGCAGATGAATCGGGCGAAGGTTGGGATTTTCCGAGCGTTCGATACACCACTCGGCGCACCATGCTGCGGACCTGAGCCTCACGCACGATTGCCCTCCCCGTGGCCGGCGATATCAACAATTTCGACTTCGAATCTCGACCGATCCCCACGGAACAGGGCGTCGAAATATTCGAGCGGCGCGCCTTCCGAGGTGTAGCTCACGCTCTTCAAACGGATAAGCGGTGAACCGACCTCCACCGCCAAATGACCCGCCGCCTGTTCATCTGCGGCGATGGCCTCGATCCGTCTCCAGCCACGTCCAATCGTCAGCCCGCACTTTTCCTCTAAGAATGCGTACAACGATCCTTGCTCGAGTTCGGCTCTGACCACTTCTCGGCACATTTCGTATGGGAGGTGGGAAACGACCAGCACAATCGGCTCCTCTTCGACAAAGCGTAGACGAACCAGCTTCACTACTGGAGCCATCGCTTCCAATTCGAGATTTAGCGCTGTGTCGGCATCGGCCGGCTCCAGAGTTTGCTCTAGTACCTGCGTTATCACCGGCACACCACGGTCCGCCATATCGCCGTAGAAGCCCTCCAGCGACTGGACCAGGCTCCGGCTGCTGATCTTCGGCTGTTTCACAAAGGTGCCCTTGCCCTTTTGGCGCACCACGAGCCCCTCGTAGGTCATCTCATTCAATGCCTGACGAACCACCGTCCTGCTCACGCCATAAGACTTACCAAGCTCAGATTCGCTGGGAATGAGATCTCCCGGCCCCCAATCGCCCTGCTCGATTCCCTCGGTGAGGGCTACCTTTAATTGCAGGTAGTACGGGATGTGAGAACCCCGATCGATGCTTGTCTCAACTGGCAAATTGCACCCTTCCTAACGTCATAACATATATGTAACCCTAGGATTACAGGTTGTATCTTACAAGAATAACAGTTAGATGTCAACTACCTTATTTAATTAATAGCTCATTTAGCTTGGAATATCAGAGCTTGATTCTAAGATCTACTGCCCATCCAGCAAAGGAGCTAATCTGCGGAAGAGCTTCTGCTGCCGCCGCGCTAAATCAGCGCATCAACGCTGGCGAGCCACTTCACCCACGACCATCCCCGACGGGAGGGCACCACTGCGCGTAGCGGATAGCCATGGCGGTGCTCCAACGGCTGGCCACCCACATGAGTGGCAAGCAGGATCTCATCTAGTTTGCCCGGTCCATAAACATGAAAATAGCCTTCTGCAGCTTGGAGCCGTACAAGGGTTGGCGATCGCCCGTAGCCTGCCGCTTTGAGTAGATCAAGTAGCGCAATCCCACTCCACTCTTGGGTCGTAAACCAACCGACCGTGCAATCCAGGGTAGCCTTGACGGTTGTTGGGTTCAGATCGAGCAATTCGTCGTAGCTAAAACGGACTGGGTCTATGCCCTTCCCTTGAACCTCGAGTCCCCAGCCCGCGGGATCGATCCGCTTCGCTCCGTCTCGCACCATCGCCGTAACTGGAAAGTCGTTGCCAGAGAAGGATCCCTCCTCCCGCGATCCCGTCCATCGCCGAGGGGAAAGCGCTCTCGCCTGCGCTAGCGCCTCCGCTCCCCACCAGCCGACCGCCGCGACGCCGGCGACTCCCACCGTCCACATAAAACCGCGACGGCTGATGAAATCATGCTTCTTAGGCCGTGGCCACTTCCTCCAACTATGCAACACGAATAGGGGAAGCAAGATCATTCCTAACATCCAATGCCATGAGAGCATGGTGTCCCTTACGCCTAAAAGGGTCAGAATGTTTGGACCCGCCCTCCACATCCACAGGAGGCCCAGGCCGGCGACCATCGCGATCAGGATGGTCAGGACCAGAGAAGCAGCTATCCCAACACTGCGATCAAACGTAGGTCCCGGGCCCCTGCGCAACGAACGGGCCGATATCATCGCTTTCCACGGCACGAGCACTACAACCGCCCAACCTGCCCATCGGTGAAGCTCAAAGGCCCATCCCTGCAAAGAAAAGACCAGGCCGTAGAGCCCAGTCAGGGTAAGAAAGATGATCAGCGCAAGAATGGTTGTGTTGGTAAATCTAAGGAGCACGTGAACCCCATCCTGTCGTCGATTATATCTAGATTTGTGGAGGACCCCCAGAATTGTGGCTCGGCCCTTCCGGCCTAAAAATGTTCCTTGTAAGCCGGATGTAAGCGGGCGGAACCCCACCCCAATCTATACTGAGACGCAGCGCCACGAGCGATAAACGAGGCGAGGAGTACCGTCGAATATGATAAAGATCACGCAGGAGGAGCGATATTGGCTGTTGCGGAACTTCGCGCTCGGCCTGATCGACCATCTTGGCTCCATCTACCCTCCCATCTGGGTAGAGAACCTGCTCAAGTACCCTCCTTCCGTCTATACGAATTTGTTTACCCGAGTCCATGCCCCAAATGGAAACTGGAGCCCGTTATATGAGCAGCCAGCATACAAAGATGGCCAGACTACGCGGCCCGGCGAGCTGCCGATTGACGAGCAGCGCTACGCCATCGCCAGAGAGATCTTAATTGCGCTGGGCGGTACCCGGCACGGGCGCGAGATGGGACTTCCGGAGGTGCTTCTTACTCATCTGGAAGATTCCCAGGACTACTTTGCCCGTGTGCTCCTGGCACCCGACCCGCTGATTTCCGCCTACCGG
>CAYZXF010000025.1:0-2409 GCA_964482355.1 uncultured Anaerolineaceae bacterium
GCTGCGGGATCTGCTCGAGAATCACTGGCACATCGACGACGCCTTTGACGATCTCGTGATTTCAGCAGAGGTAGGATTAGCAAAACCAGATCCGGCCATTTACAAACTTGCTCTCGAACGGCTGAATGTCGAAGCCGATCGCACGATATTCGTCGACGATTTCAGTCACAACATCGCCGCAGCAGCCGAAATCGGAATGCATGCCGTCCATTTTGCCAACCCCGACCAGGCCATTGCGGATGTCAATAAGCTTATCGGCAGCTGAGCGCCTTGCAGGCGAACGAAATGATCACGAGCATCCAGGCTCCTGAGACCTTCCCCCGTTGAATCAAGGGGTGGAGACATATCTGACAAGCTTGTAATCGATCGACGCACCCTCATTTTTCTCATCGGCATGGCGCTGACGAATTTCGCCGTCACCATGCCGATGGTGCTGATTCCGGTCTACATACGGGAATTGGGCGCCACCATTACACAGCTGGGGCTTTTCTTCACCATCTCCATGATCTTTCCGATCCTGGTCAAGCTGTTGGGTGGCTGGCTCTCGGATGTGATAGGTCGCCTGCCGGTGATCCTTATCGGAAGCGTGACCGGCGTGCTGACCTTCACCGTTTATGCGCTCGCCCCAACCTGGGAAGCCGCTTTGCTTGCTCCAGCATTGATGGCAATCACAGCCTCGCTTACGATCCCAGCCTACGCGGCTTACATCGCTGATATCGCGCCAGAGGCTTCCCGCGGTCGGATGTTTGGCGTGTCACAGACGGTATACAGAGCCTCCGGAGTGATTGCACCCGTGATCGGCGGGCTATTGGCAGCCTTCATCGGTTTCCGGTTCATGTTTGGCGTCGCAGCTATCGTCTTTGCAATTGCGGCTCTCATCTTCTTCTTCCTATTGCGCACTGCCCCTTCGCTGAAGCTTTCTGCCGAGCAGGTTTCGTGGCAATCGCTCAAGAGCTCATTTGCGCAAATGTGGGCTCTTTTTGTTGCGGGCGGCGTTATCGCCTGGATTTTAATTATCGATGGAGTACGCGATATGGGGATGAGGCTCTCATTTGATCTTATCCCCGTGTTTTTAACCGACATACATTCGGTCAGTCTTGAGCGCATTGGGTTCATGGACGGTGTTTATGGGCTCGCTCTTCTACTCACGCTCTTTCCCGCAGGGTGGTTGGTCGACCGCTCTGGCGAGCGCAAAGTTATCGCATTAGCCCTGGTCGCTGGGGTCCTCTCCCGCCTGATCCTGGTGTTATCAACCGACATCTGGGGGTTCACCTTCTCCTTCGCCTTACAGGGCATTGGCTTCGGCTTGTTCGCGCCTTCCGGAAGTTCGCTCATCTCAAAAGCGGTGCCTCGAAACCTGAGGGGAGTTGCCTATGGTTTGTTCGCGACTTCCATCAGCATCTTTTCCCTCCCCTCCCCCTGGCTCGGAAGCCAGATCTGGGAATTCCTTGGCCCACGCTATCCATTCCTAATCTCAGTCGCAATCGGAACGCTGCTCATTCTGCCGGTTTGGCTAAAACTGCGTGTGCCCCCGAAGTCCAAGCAAAAGCCATCAGACAGCGAGGCCGCAACTCTTCCAACCATCGGCCAGGCAGAGCGAGTGTCGGTGTTGCATGCCAGAATTACCGGGCTGAAGGGCGAGGCATTGCTTTCTGAGAGCGCACTGATTGTTGTGCAGCATGGCGGAACGGTTGACCTGGCCGAGGAATTAGAACTAACTGCAACCTTCGGGGTCTCACCAAATCGTGCCCCTCCTCAGGTGAGCGCCTTACTCGCCACCCACTCGGCGCTGTCGCTTCTTGAACATGTCCGATCTTCTATTGGTGGCGCCGAATCCCCGGAGGCGGGAGTCAGTATTGGGATTGCCACCGGGGAAGTCACGATTGGACCGTATCTTCCTGATCGCAGGCTGGACCAAGGCATTCGGATCGGAGATGGACTAACTCTAACGGGAGACCTCCTGACGATTGCCCAGCAGCTGCAAGCTCGCGCCAAAGACTGGGAGCTGTGGATCAGCGGGCGGACGTACGAATACCTGGAGCCCACCCATCACCAATTTGACTTTGAGCCAGATGGAACGAGCAAAGGTCTGACTGCTTACAGGGTCATCAGCCGAACGGCGGATCTTAAGCCGGCTTCTCCTGGCGAATCCTAGCTTCTAAACCCATTCGAACTGTGCAGAACGCAAGCCGGCACCCTCAAAAGGTGCATGGCTGCAAGCTATTGCTCGATTCTCAATGAACCAAATAGGGTTGTATAGGAAAAAGCAGAGCCCCCTGCCAATCCGCTGGACGGCCGGCACTGCCGCTCTTGCCGGAAGGCCCCACATCTGTTCGCCGCAGGGAAGGGCGGAACTCCGACCGACCGGCGTACTACTTTCCCTTCGCCACCCACTGAATGGCTTGGGCT
>CAYZXF010000026.1:0-4575 GCA_964482355.1 uncultured Anaerolineaceae bacterium
TGTGATGAATCATCCAACCGTCGTGGCTTTTATTGCGCTGCCACTCCTTCCGATCAGGATCGCTCCAGTACAGAAAGCTCCCCTTTCGAGTTCCTACCATTAGCAAAACATCGCCTTTTTCTGGAGACCCTTTGGCCATCGGTTTATCTCCTTTGCTTGTAGACAGGGAACGGTTCGTACATCATACCGGAAGCATGCCTCCGATCAGTACACGAATCCACGCCCGAGGCGTAGAGCGATTGGACCCGGGGTTCAATTCGGTTAAAGCATAATTCAGCGGCTAAGCACCGCACAAGATCCCTCGTGGATTCTGAATCTATCTCGAATTTGTTGCTATGTGGGATTTTGGTCCAGCGGCCAGCTAGGAAGGACGTCCATATCTAGCGCGTCGCGCTGGCCGGCTCCAAATCGCCGGTGCCCGACAGCGGCGGTCATGGCGGCATTGTCGGTGCAAAGCTCAATCGGGGGAGTGCGTACAGGCAACTTTGATTTGTCCTCGAATGCCTGACGAAGCGAGATGTTGGCTGAAACTCCGCCCGCCACCAGCACTTCCTTGGCGTTATGGTCTTTCGCTGCCTCAAGAGTCTTCACGACCAGCACATCAACAACAGCCGCTTGAAAGGCTGCGGAAATATCTGCAATTGGTAGCCCGGGTCGCGGAACCTCGACTCCGGCCTTTAGATCCGGTTGATGCTCTCGTACTTCCCGCAGCACGGCCGTCTTCAATCCGCTGAACGAGAAATCCCAGGTCCCTTCCAGCCAGGCGCGTGGAAATTTGAAAGCCTCCGGATCTCCCTTTTCAGCGGCTTCTTGAACCGCAGGCCCACCGGGATATGCCAGTCCAAGCAGCCGTGCCACCTTATCGAAGGCTTCGCCCGCGGCGTCGTCCAGAGTTCCGCCCAGGCGCTGGTATTTGAGATGGTCTTCCATCAGCACCAACTCGGTGTGACCGCCGGAAACGATGAGCGCGAGCAGCGGAAAATTGGGTTCGGGTTCGTCTTCCACCAGCCAGATGGAGTAAAGGTGCGCTTCCAGATGGTTGATGCCTAGAATCGGAAGATTGGCGGCTAACGCCAATCCTTTGGCCATGTTCATGCCCACCACCAATGAGCCAGCTAACCCTGGACCGCGCGTCACCGCAATAGCATCGATGGCTTCCAACCCCGCATGGGCTGCATCAAGCGCTTCCGATACCACGGAGTAAATCGCCTCCACATGAAGGCGCGAGGCAACTTCTGGATAGACACCGCCATAGACGGCGTGATCAGCGGCCTGGGAAGCGATCACATTGGATCGAATGGACCGCCCGTTCTCGACCACTGAAGCCGCGGTCTCGTCGCAGGAGGTTTCGATTCCTAGAATGCGTGTTTCATTCGTCGCCATAAGTTAGTCCCATAATCGTTTATCTGGAATTAAGCCCCTGGAATCTTCAGTA
This sequence comes from uncultured Anaerolineaceae bacterium, assembly GCA_964482355.1. GTDB lineage: Bacteria > Chloroflexota > Anaerolineae > Anaerolineales > E44-bin32 > JADFRG01. The sequence goes on from CAYZXF010000026.1 coordinate 1,436, forward strand.
CCAGATCCATCGGGTACTCAGCCAGAATTTCGAAATTACCGTTCGGGTTAGCCCATACCGTATCTTCGAGTCTTATTCCTGCACCGCGCTCCGGATAGTAGAGCCCGGGCTCGAAAGTGAACACCATGTTGGGCAGCAGCGTGTCTTGATTGCTTTCAACATGACTGAAGCCTGGCGACTCGTGTACCGCTAGGCCCAACCCGTGAGCGAGGGAGTGCACATAACCTTGCTCGGTGCCAGGATCGCTGCGAACAGTTGCATGCCCTCTGGCTTCAAATTCGTCGCAGGTCAGGTTCTGAAAATTACGACACGGCGCGTCGATCTGAAGCTGCTCAAACACTGAATGATATACCGCTAGCACGTCTTGATAAAGCGCTTCTACCTCGTCGGGAGCCCAACCCAGGCACCAGGTCCGAGTGAAATCATAGAAGTACCCGCCGCCGGCTTCGCTCGGAAAAAGGTCAAATATGATCGTCTTACCAAGCTCAAGCGGTTGGTCATCTTGGCCCGCGCTATGCGGGACGCCTGCATCTCGACCCATCGAAAATATAGCTCCCTCCAGGTTTTCCGCGCCGCGCATCGCCAGCCACATTCTGATTCGCCGTTTGACATCGCCAATCGTAAGGACTTCTCCCGCCTGATTGACGACCCCTCCATCCTTGGCTTGATGCGAGGTCAGAAAGTCGGCTACCTCACCCACTACTGCTGTGGTGGTCTTTCCCATTTGTCGGATGCGTTCTACTTCGTGCTCGTCCTTCGTCGCGCGCGCTCTGGAGAGCACGGAGCTATTCTCGGGCTCGCCGATCAACTCTACATCGTCCAGAGTCTCTTGCAGCCGATCGAACACGCCAAATCCAGTCCCGAGTTCGGTCTTACCGTAAAGTCCCACGCGTCCGGAGACGTCAAAATCTTCCACTATCCTCTTCAACAGCAGAACTGCTGCCTGTATCTGATCTCCTTTGGATTCCTCGATAAGTTCCGTAGGCCGGTAGTCCTCAATCGACTTGGTTTCAAGGCCGGTACTCGCGGCTTCGTCGCGCTCCATCGAGCGATGGAGAAGCAGTGGTGGGTCTCCAGCCTTTTTCAACAAATATCCTGAGGTCACGTGGACCAGACCTGTGAAGTAGGTCTTGTTCGGGTTGTGTGCAGCAGCGCCAGTGATCAGGAGCGCATCCAGGTCCGCCTCGCGCATCAATCGATCGATGTCAGATTTCATGGGAGATCCAATGGTCAGTCGCCGAGCACGGTTCTAAGGCCGTTCAGCAAGGGCTCTTCCTGGTTCGGTAACACCGTTCTTGGATCACAGACCACACGATCATCTTCCACCCTGGCGATAATGGGTGGATCCACCTGCCGGAGCCGATCGGCGAATTCATTTGGATGGCGAGCTTCGAGTGCAAGCAGTCTGGTCGGCAAAGTTTCTTCCGGAAGGCTGCCGCCTCCCACAGTCGAGCGCCCGGATACCACTTCTCCGGTACCGAGCTGCTTCTTCCACTCTTCGGCGCGGCTCTCCATTTGGTCTTCAGATGCGGCGATCATCATCCATACTGGGACAGTCTCCGGAGCCTCATCCATCAGGTAATGATTGAGGGTGGCGGATAGTCCCGCCAGGGACATCTTGTCAGGACGCACCGCGCGAGCCATGGGATGCTTGCGCAGTTGATCGATCAGCGCCTCCTCGCCTACCACGATCCCAGCCTGCGGACCTCCGACTAACTTGTCACCTGAGAAAGCGATCAGTGGGGCGCCCTCCAGGACCGATTCTTGCACCATTGGTTCGTGGCCCAAGCCGTACTCAGCCGTATCCAGTAAGGCGCCGGAACCCAAGTCGTCCAGGACCGGAAGATTGTGCTGGCGGCCAACACCGATCAACTCGGTAAGGCTCGGTTCGGTGGTGAAGCCAACGAGCTTAAAGTTGGAATGGTGAGCACGAAGTATCAGAGCGGTATTGTCAGTAACGGCACCCTCGAAATCATTGAGGTGGGTGCGATTGGTCGTTCCGACTTCCCGCAATATCGCTCCGGATTGTTCCATGATTTCGGGGATCCGGAAGCCGCCTCCGATCTCGATCAACTGCGTGCGGGAGACGATTACTTCCATCTCGCGGGCCAAAACGGTGAGCACCAGCAGCACCGCTGCCGCGTTGTTGTTGACGACCAGCGCAGATTCGGCGCCAGTCAATCGAACCAGGAGCCGCTCGATGTGGACATCGCGGCTGCCGCGAGCGCCTCGCTCGAGATCATATTCCAATGAGCTGTAGTCGGATGCCACCTCTGATATGGCGCGTTGAGCGGCGACGCTCAGGGGCGAGCGGCCCAGGTTGGTATGAATGATGACGCCTGTTGCATTTATGACCGGAATTAATGAAGGAAGCAGCCAGCTTTGCAGCGTGGCTCGTGTTCCTGAGATCAAGTCTGATTCTTTTGGAGCCGCCTCACCTTGTTGGATTGCGATCCGAGCGGATTCCAGGCTTACGCGAATAGCCTGGAGTGTGAGGGGTCGCCCGTACGACGCGATGAGATCGTTTGCATCGTCTGCGCTTATCAGGCGGTCGACCGATGGTAAATCGCGCAGAGTCAACGGTCAGGTCTCCAGACGCTCCGCTCAACCAACCCGAGAAACCACTCCAGCAATATGAAGCCAACTCCCAGCAGTAAGCTCAATGAAAGGGTAAGCGAGCGATTGACTTGTAACCATACCAATAAGGAAACGTATAAGGCTACCCATAGTGCTTGTCGGAGCAGTACCGAGGTAGGCGCATCGCCAAAGCGCTTATGCAGCACCCACACAAAGGGGAGCGCGGTTCCTGTTACCGCAATTGCGAGTAGGAAGAAAAATAGCCAGCGAGGCCCCACGGTGGGCAGCGTCGTGGCCAGGAGCAGATATAGTCCGGTCCAGCCGATCGCGATCAAGAGCAACGCGGTCGCAAAAAGGCCGCGGGACTGAGAACCAGACATGGGCAAGGATTATAGCGCAGCGCATGAAATCGAGCGTGATATACTCGCCGCCGCGCGCAGGGAAGCGCAGATTCGCACTCAAACCCATGTGGAAATCGAGATTATATAGTTGATGAAACGTCCTCCAAAGTGGGCTGTATGGGGCTTGGGCGGGGCATTTGTCCTGCTTGCGGTGCTGTCCGC
>CAYZXF010000027.1:0-1818 GCA_964482355.1 uncultured Anaerolineaceae bacterium
TTGATCCATGCAGCGAAGGATTGGACCAGTGTTCTGGAAAACTTCCCTTATGGAGGGGGCGCTCTTTTTCTGTATCTTATTTTATTTCAATCAGAACTCGCTCCTCGATGGTTATCAGTCTGGGGTCTTATTGGCGCCACATTATTGCTGGCAATGGGCTTGCTACGGTTGTTTGGCAAGCCCGCAATCCTTTTGGCTATTCCGCTAATTCTGAATGAATTGGTTCTGGCAGTATGGCTTATCTTTGTTGGATTCAATTCATCTGCACTCGCTTCCGCAATTGCAGGAGCATTGTTTATCGCCGCGCTGGTTTCGACTATGCTCAATGGTTCCTTCACCAAATCTATCAGTGGTCCTGATTATCTTGTCACTGGTTCTGCAAGCCAAAACAAAGTGCTGATAGGAGTGGTCTTTCAGGTAACTTTGACCATCTCAGTTGTTGCCATTCCAATTGTGCTGTATCCAATCTTGAAAGTGCATCATGAAGTCCTGGCTCTCGCGTACGTTGTTGCCCGGGCATTTGAGGGCATTGCCGATGCTGCTATTGCACTCAGCCAGCTATTGCTATTGACCCTGAGTCGGGAATTTGTACAGGCAGAATATCCGCCAATAGAAGCAACGAAAGACGAGATGGAATGAGCACTTCTGCAGGTTGCACCGAAGATCTTTCCAGAAGACGCCAGGCAACTCCCTAAACCAAGGTGGATGCCAAAGAACTTTATCTAGGTGGGTATTTGAAGAATCTTTTCACAGCGAGGAAAGCAATGGATTCAAACAGAAAGACCGCAATCATTGCAGGCGTATTGTTCATAGTTGTGCTGGCTTCGTCTATTCTGAGTGGTTCTTTCGCGGGATCTATAGACGATCCGGATTATCTGATTGCTGCTTCTGCAGATGAAAAGCAATTGCTGGTGGGCGTACTCTTCATGGTGATCTTAGCCGCTTCAGTTGTTGCCATTCCAATTGTGTTGTTTCCAGTCTTGAAAAGGCAAAATCAGCGTTTAGCTCTTGGGTACGTGGCCGCCAGGATTTTTGAGGGCCTTTTCGACGTTTTAATTTATGGAATCGCCCCTCTATTACTGTTGACATTAAGTCTTGAATTTGTAGAAGCAGGGGCTCCGGTTGATTCCTATTTTCAAACTTCCGGCGCTTTACTACTAGCATTGAGAGATTGGGCCAGTATTCTGGAAAACTTTCCATATGGCCTTGGTGTTCTTATTTTGAATTATGTCTTATATCAATCGAAACTCGTTCCCAGATGGTTATCAGTCTGGGGTCTTATAGGAGCCATATTGATATTGGCAATGGGGTTGTTGAGACTGTTCGGCTATCCCGTGATCTTTTTGGCTATTCCAATAATATTGAATGAGCTGGTCCTAGCTATTTTGCTGATAGCAAGAGGATTCAATTCATATGAGATAGCTTCCGAGCCTGCAGAAACAACCATGAACTAGATAGATTGAGAACATCTATTGGGAATTCGCTACTCTGCCGCATAACAACTCGCTGGAGCGGACCCCGCCTCAGCCGACAATTGCATATGAAGCCTGCTCTCATTAGAGTGGGCTTCTTCGTTTATCATAAAAGCGGGGCCGCTCAGCTCGCAGCCGTTATGCGCCTAAACGATATGACATTTCATGATTGATAACTCAACTGGCAGGGACTTTCGCCAACTTGTCCAAGCAATCCAATTGTGTGCTGACAACCGAATGGATCTTCCTGCCTTGTTGATCCTCTACACTGGAATTGACGTTGCCGGATGGTTAGGCGCAAGTGAAGAAGACTCGTCAGTCCGAATGAATTTCACATCCTGGAGCG
>CAYZXF010000028.1:0-17522 GCA_964482355.1 uncultured Anaerolineaceae bacterium
ACCGGCGTTCGGTCAACCGGAAGCCGCCGGCAGGCGCGCAAAAAGCGCTCAGAAGGCTCGCCGGGCGGCCCCTCGCTCAAGATTCGCTCCAGAGCCTCAGCAGATCTTCTGTTGGGCGATAGATTGCGGTCTGTAGGGGGGCATCGCGTTCCGTATAGCGTCGCGCTTCCGTTGACCTCAGCTCATGCACGAGCTCGGAGAACAGCGGCAGGTCGTCCATCTCGTAGACCACGACGAACTCCTGGTCCTGCAAGCCGAAGGAGTAGAGCAGCAGCTGCCGGATCGCTCCATATCCTTTGCCCAATCGTATGTGCTCAGTCATCATGCCCTGCCGCGCGTCACGGCCGAGCATATACCAATCGCTTGTCTTGACGAACGGATAAACCACCAAATATTTCCGTCGTGGACCATTGAACGGATCCACCGTCTGGGCTGAGTCCGACTTGCTATAGTCCGATTTGCCGGTATAGCCCCAGAGCGACCTTTTAGGCCGCAGCCAGGCGCGATGAGGATTGGCAGCCTGTGCATAGCGTTCGAAGAATTCGGCAGTATCGTCGGCACGTTGAATCTTACTCGCGGCCCACACTAAAAAATCAACCCCATCAACCGCGGGGTAGACCTGGTAGAAATGCTGCGCACCGGAGGCGCCCCCTAGCGCGCCTACGAGAGTCTCCATCCTGGAGACGCGCTCCTTACCATCCCAGTCCCAGAAGCGATCAGAAAAGGCGTAGCTGGCGAAGTGGTTCAGGACGCGTGGAGTTTCATCTGACATCGTAATTCCCTCGAACTTTAAGGAGCCGGCTGGGCCATTTTTAGACCTGCGGCGCCGCAGGCCGGAGACCGATCGGTGCCTTATGAGCCTTCATTGAGCCAGCGCGCGGCATCCATGGCGTGATAGCTCAGGATCACGTCCGCTCCGGCACGCTTGATCCCGGTCAGTAGCTCCAGCACGGCGCGCTGTTCGTCCAGCCACCCTTTCTCAGCTGCGGCTTTGATCATGGAGTACTCGCCGCTGACATTGTAGGCCGCCAATGGGACCTCGGGGTAGCTCTCACGGACCCGCCGGACGATATCCAGGTAAGGCAGCGCCGGCTTCACCATCAGGAGATCTGCGCCTTCCTCCAGGTCAATTCGAGCTTCGCGCAAGGCTTCTCGGGCATTGGACGGATCCATTTGGTGCGAGCGGCGGTCGCCGAATTCGGGTGAGGAATCGACTGCATCGCGGAAGGGGCCGTAGAATGCGGAGGCATACTTGACGGCATAAGACAGGATCGGAATATGCCCAAAGTTAGCGACGTCCAAGGCTTCTCTGATGGCAAGCACCATGCCGTCGATCATCCCGCTGGGCGCAATCATGTCAGCTCCAGCCCTAGCATGTGAGACTGCCACCTGCCCCAAAATCTCCAGCGTTTCGTCGTTTAGGACATAACCTTCGGGCAGATTTGGGTGTGGCAACGGATGACCCGCGTTCACTAAACCGCAGTGGCCATGGTCGGTATACTCGCACAAACAGACATCCGTAATAATTGTGAGCGACGAGTTCGATTGCCTCATGGCTTCAATCGCCCGCTGAACGATTCCCTGTGGATCGAAATTCTCCGATCCTACAGGATCCTTAATCTGCGGGATCCCGAATAACATCAAGGCACGAATGCCGAGCGAGGCGGCCGCCTCAGCCTCTGGAACCAAACGATCGATGGGCCACTGGTAGACGCCCGGCATCGAAGGGATTTCAACTTTCTCGTCCAACCCGTGGCGGACAAAGACGGGGAAGATTAGGTCTTCCGGACTCAACCTTACCTCACGCGTAAGCTCACGCAAGGATTCGGTCCTACGAAGCCTGCGCGTACGATTGATGTCGGTTCTCCCCCTGACCGCTGCGAGGTCAAGCACTCTGCTCATGTACCTTAAATTCCTCAAAGAAGGTGATCAGGGCGTCCAACAGCCCCGGAACGGTATAGTCCTGGGCAACGACCGCGGGCCGTAGTCCCGCCCGCTCCGCTGCATCAGCCGTGATGGGTCCGATGCAAGCAACGATCGGTTGGGGTTCGGTCTCGAAGGGGTTGAATCCGGCCGAATCAACGATGGTCAGAAAATGTTCAACAGTCGAAGGACTCGTAAACGTAATGGCGTCCACCCCCGCCGCGAGTTCTGCCAGCGCGCCATCACCTGGCCTGGCCTCCACCGCCCGATAGGTAGCAAATTCGTCGACCGTTGCCCCTCGCTCCCTCAACATCTGGGGTAATTGAGGTCGGGCGCCTGATGCCCGCGGCAGCAACACCCGCTTGCCATCAACGTCTGGAAGTCCTTCAGCCAAACTCTCGCCGACGTGGTCTTCAGCGACGAAGTCCACTGCAATTGCGCGTGTCTGGAGCGCTCCGGCAGTTGCAGGTCCAATAGCTGCAATAGAACAGTTGGCGAGGTCGTCCTCGCTCAGTCCGGCTGCATCCAGGCGCTCGCATAAGAATCGGACGCCGTTGGCGCTGGTGAAGGCCACCCAATCGTAATCTGCCAACCCGTTGAGCGCCTCATCTAGGCCAGGAACACCTTTAAGCGGCTCAACGCGAATGGTAGGCAACAGTACCGGAATGGCACCCAGAGTTTCCAGGCCAAGCGTCAGCGATTCGGCCTGCTCATAGGGTCGAGTGACCACCACTCTTCGACCTTCCATCGCTGAGTGGTTATTCAAGGTTCAGGATCTCCCGCGCCCCGCGAGCAAGTGCCTCGGTACCGAGCTTCTCTCCCAGTTCCCGCGGCTTCGATCCACGCCCGGCGACCCGAACCACAGTGCGTCCATCGACGGAGGCCACCATTCCAAACAGCTTAATGTCACCTTTCTGCGTTTCGGCATATGCGCCAACCGGCAATAAGCAACCACCACCAAGCTGAGACAGAAAAGCTCGCTCCGCGGTCACCGCGGCCTGAATCGGCTTGGAGATCAACGGCCGCAGTAGATCGAGAACTTGCTTATCTTCTTCACGGCATTGTACGGCCAGGGCCCCTTGGCCGGGTGCAGGCAGCATTTCATCTAGCGGGAACCATTCAGCTATATGCTCCGCCAACCCCAGCCGCAGCACACCGGCCGCAGCAAGAACGGCCGCCTCGTACTGGCCTTCGCGCACCTTGCGAATCCTGGTCTCGACGTTGCCGCGAATTGAACGCACAAGAAGATCGGGGCGCAACGCAAGGATTTGAGACCGTCGGCGCGGACTTGATGTACCTACGGATGCTCCAGCGGCGAGGTCGGATAGTCCGGCTCCGCTGCTCGAAATCAGTACGTCCCTGGCATCCTCACGCATGAGAATGGCACCGAGGACCAAATCCGGAGAATTCTCGATAGGGAGGTCTTTGAGCGAGTGAACCGCCAGGTCTACTTTGCGATTGCGTAGCGACTCCTCGAGCTCACTTGTGAAGGCACCTTTCCCCCCAATTGCTGGGAGAGGTTGATCAAGCGTGCGATCGCCGACAGTCTTGATAACAACCGTCCGAAAGGACAGCTCGGGCCAGCGCCTGGCGAGGGCTTCCTCGACGGCGTGGGCCTGCCAGCGGGCCAGCGGGGAGGGCCGCGTCGCGATCACCGCCTCTTGCAACCTCAGCGCGCCTATGGCGAGTCCACCTCGTTCTCCTGCCCCAAGCCAAAGAGCTCGCGAATGAGCAATGCATATCGTGCGCCCTGCCCATTTTGGGAGTGCTCCTTGAGGCGGACTGTCGGCTCATGTAGTAGTTTGTTGACCAGTGACTTAGTCAGGCTTTCGATCTCTTGAGTCCCGTCCACGCCAAGTTTGTCTAGCCGCTTGAGCGTACGGTCAATCTCGCGTTGACGAATGGCTTCTGCCTGCTCCCGCATGGCCAGGATCACGGGTCTGACTTCTAGAGTCGTTAGCCATTCCTGAAAGCGCTGCATCTCCTCTGCGATGATGCCCTCAACCTGCGGCACCTGCGAGCTGCGCTCTTCGGCGGTTCTGATGGCACCCTGCTCGAGTTTGTCAAGGTCGTACAGATGCACTCCAGGGATATGGCTTACCGATTCTTCGACATCCCTCGGGAAGGCGATGTCCATCACGATCAGCGGTCGGGCAGGACGATGAGCCATTGCCGATCGCACAGTGCCTTCATTGAGGATAGGGTGCGGAGCGGCGGTGGAGCAGATCACAACATCGGCAAGTTCCAGCTCCTGCTCGAGCGCCTCAAACGAACGCGATCGGGCACTCCATCGATTAGCCAGTGCAGCTGCGCGCTCAACGGTGCGATTGATCACCGTGATGCCACCCACCGTGCGCTTCCGCAGGGCTTCTACGGCCAGCTCTGCCATCTCGCCTGCACCGATCACCAAAACCTGAGAGTCTTCCAGCTGTCGCACCTGACTTGCGATTAGGTGCACTGCCACTGAGCTCACCGTTGCCGGCTTGGCCGAGATGGCAGTCTCGCTGCGCGCCCGTTTGCCGGCATGAATGGCAGCTTGAAATAGGCGGGACAAAATCAGGCCGCTCGCGCCGACCCGCAGGGCCAATGTGTGGGCCTCGGAAACTTGCCCCAAGATCTGAGGCTCGCCCAAGACCAACGAGTCCAACCCGGAGGCGACTCTGAATAAGTGGCCAGCTGCCTCGCTACCCCGATAGATGTAGGTGTGCCCTTCGAGATCCACGTCGCTTACCCCGCTGGTCTCAGCCAGCAAGCCTGCAAGGTCGCGGGCGTCAGGCTTCGAGGCCACCGCGTATATCTCGACTCGATTGCAGGTGGAAAGTACTCCAAGCTCGGAAAACGGCGTGACAGCCTCCCGTTCGCCGTGACTGGACCGCGCCAACATGGCTTTCAGTTTGGACTCGGTATAGGAGAGCTGCTCCCGCAAAGAAGCAGGCGCTGTGCGGTGATTGATCCCCAAGCAGATGATGTTCATCTGAAATGTGCGTTTCCGATGCTAATGACCCCTGACGGATGAAGTCGACGACCTTGTGTCAAGGCAACCATCTCCCGATGTGTATTCCTGTCCTGCCAAGATTCAGACGAGAATCGGTGCCCTGACAAGATGAATACAAATCTGTGCAAAACTATGGAAAACTCTAGGACCCGTGTAGATTAATGTAGATTTATCAGCGGGTCAACAATTATGGATTAGCGTTCTCTTAATACGATATGCAGAATAGCACTTCAATTCCTTTTTTTTCCCCTTTGCCGGAGTTTCGTGAACCGCTGGTAAACTACGTCTGGTTCGGATTTGGAGCGATCAAATGGATGTCGACGCTCGCTTAAAACTGAAGACTAAGATGGTTGGGGCCGAAATACGAGCGGCCAGGGAGGATTCAGGCAAGACTCTAAAGTCGGCCGCCGAACTCATTGGAGTCAGTTCCAGCACCATGTCCTCTTATGAGCACGGCCGAAAAGGAATTTCCCTTCCCGAGCTAGAACTCATGGCCTATTGGTTGGATATCCCGGTGGCCAACTTGTTGGACGGGCTGCCGAGCGCTCCTGACCGAACGGTGCATTTCGACCCAAAGATTGTTGTCTCATTTCGGCAGAAGATGATCGGCGCCATGCTGCGAAAGCACCGGACCGAATCCGAGCTAACTATTGGCGAACTCGCCGAGCAGGTCGGATTTCCGGCCAGCCGCATCAGCGGCTATGAGCGCGGAAAGAGGCCGATTCCGATCCCATTTCTAGAGGTGCTGGTCGATGCTCTGGGGCGCTCGATGGACGAGTACATCGACACAGAAGGACAGGGGCCCATAGCAGGCTGGTACCGGGAGCGCCGTGCCTATGAGACCTTTCGAGCGCTCCCACCCGACTTCCGCGATTTTCTGGCGGAGCCAGAAAACAGCGGGTTCGTCCGCGCCGCGATGCGACTGCGTGAAGTTTCGGCCGAAAAGCTGAGAAATCTAGCCGAGTCGCTCGCCGCAATTACCAGTTGACGGAGTCAAACTCAGATTCTGCCGCGCTTGAGCAGAGCGCGCTGGCCGCCTACGAAGCAGATCGATATGACGAGGCGATCGATCTCTTCGGCGCTGCGCGTACAGCCACAGATGATCCTTTGAAATCGGCAGAATTGGCAAACAGTTTGAGCGTGATCCTGCTCAAGGAAAACCGAAATACGGAGGCTCTGGATGTCGTCCGCGGTACTCCGCAAGTGTTTGAGGAGGAAGGGGATATTGGGCGGCAGGCACGCGCCACGGGCAACCTGGCTTCGGCGCTCGAGGCATGTGGAGAACTCGATGAAGCCGAACAGGCATACCGCGAGGCGGCGGACCTTCTGGAAATATCCGGTGACGATGAAGAGCGAATGCTCACGCTCAATGCGCTATCCCAGCTTCAGCTTCGCCAGCGCAGGCCCTTTGACGCGGCCGCAACCTTACAGTCCGGTGTTCCGTCCAGCCGCAGCGCCGGGATCCGGGCACGATTGATCCAATTTCTCCTGCGGCTTCCATCCCGCCTGCTGCGCTCTTGATCCAGGGTGAAATAAACCTCAGGCAAACCTCCCGCGAGGACCGCGCTGTGGTCGAGCGACTGATTGCTCAGGCGCCCAGATCGCATGTGCATTTGGATTGGCTTGATCCCACAAACCTTATTGATGAGGAGCCGTTCATTCTGGCCAGCTCTGGGGAAACGGCAGTCGGCACGTTGGGCTGCCCCCCGGATCACCCGGAAGCGGCCTGGGTGCGAACCTTCGCCGCGGCCGAGGACACCGAGGTTGAGAAGATATGGGAGATTCTGTGGACCGAGGGAGCTTCCAGATTGCTCGATCTAAATGTCGAGCATGTGGCGGCACTTGCCCTGGAGAACTGGTTCGAGCAGCTGGTTCAAAAGGCGGGTTTCAAACACACCAATAAGGTTATTTTCTACGAACTTGGGCTGGAGAGTGGAACTGCGGTTGGTAACGACTCCGGTTACAAGCTTCGATCCATCCGTTCTACCGAAACAGAAACTATCCTCGAGTTAGACCGGCTCGCTTTCGAACCGATTTGGCAGATCTCTCGCGATTCGCTGGCTGTGGCTATCATCCAGGCCTCGTCGGCCAGCTTGATTGAGGATGACGGTGAAGTGCTTGGCTATCAGATCACGACCAGTTCACCTTTTGGCGCGCACCTCGCTCGACTTGCAGTGCTGCCTTCTCGCCAACGGGAGGGTCTGGGTACCATGCTGGTGAACGACGCGGTTCAAAGCGTCCGGGAAACTGGACTGGGGCAGCTTTCGGTCAATACGCAGGAAAACAATCATTCGAGCCGCAAGCTTTACGAAAAAATGGGCTTCATGCAAACGGGGAAGGAATTCCCCGTGCTAGAGCTAGAGCTGTAGTCCGGCTCTTAGCGAGGATCAAATCCCAGGTGATGGGAATCGAGTTTTCGGGTTGCGAGATCCAGGCGTAGTTCAGCCTTTGGCCAGGGTCGGCGAGCCATTGCCCCCATGCTGGACTTCCCACAAGGCCAGCACGAAGCACAGGGAAGAAAGCCGATTTAGATAGGCAAACAGATGAGGGTTTTCAAAACCCTCCTCGGATGGATGCTCCGCACGAGCCTCGAATTCCAGACGAACCACTGCTCGTTCGGCTCTGCGCACAACGGTCCGCGCGAAATCTAGTGCTGCTGCGGGGCCGGTATCGCCGCCGAGAACAAATTCCTTCGGCATTTCCACCTCGGCCCCAAAGCGCTCAATCTGCCTCTCCAGCCAATCAACCCGCTCCCGATCCACGATCCGGAAACGTTCGGCAATCTCTGGTTCTGCCGCCACCTCAGACATGATGTGATAAAGGTCGCGCTGGACCTCGATCAAGACCCCCTGAACATCTTCGGAAGTGGATTGCGCTCTGGCAAGGCCGATGGCTGCTGAAGCTTCATCCACTGCTCCATATGCCTCTGGTCGCGGATCACTCTTTGCAACGCGGCGGTCCCCGAGCAAACCTGTGTAGCCATCATCGCCGGTGCCCCCAAAGTAATCTGGCATGGCAGGTATTATAAGTACTAGCGGATGGCAGCTCACGGATCTCGCCCCCTTCTACAGCGGTACGGACCGGTCCTAATCGGTGTATTCGTTCTCATAGCAGGGATCGGCGCGGCGATGCTGCTTACCTCCCCACCCAGAGGGGATCCAATTCCCCTGGCAGAACCCTCGAAGCTGCGCGTGCATGTTGCAGGCGAAGTCCTTCGCCCGGGAGTGTACGAGCTTCCTTTTGGTTCTATCGTACAGGATGCCATCGACGCGGCCGGCGGACTGAGTGCCGATGCGAGCCAGGGCCGGGTCAATTTGGCTGCGGGCCTGGAGGATGGGCAGCAGGTATATGTCCCCGAAGTCTCTGAAGCCGCGCCACCGAGATCCAATCCGGGTAGTACCGCTGAGCAGATTTCAGTCAATACCGCTACTGCGCCGGAACTGGAAAGGCTGCCTGGAATTGGTCCGGTATTGGCCCAGCGAATCGTCGAATATCGAGAGCAGCATGGCCCCTTTCAGCGACTCGAAGACCTGCTTGAAGTTGAAGGTATTGGCCCCTCGAAACTTGAAAACCTGCAAGAATACGTGCTAGTTCCCTGAATTGGGACCCTTCTACCCATGATCGACCAACAGGCGGACTGTATAATCCGCGGACATGCCTGAATTACCCGAAGTTGAGACCATCCGGCAGCAGCTGCGCTCCGGATCTGATACTGTGCCTTCCCTGGTAGGCCAGCGGATCGTGGGCGTAAGCCTGAAGTGGCCAAAACACATCAAAGAGCCTTCGGTATCTTCCTTTCGCCGGCAAATCCGCGGTCGTTCTATCCAAGACGTGGGCCGCCGCGGCAAATTCCTTTTGATCCCGCTCGACGAACGAACCCTCGCCATTCACCTCATGATGAGCGGTGACTTGAGAATGGTTGATGCCGACAGCCCCCGAGGCAAGTACGATCATACGATTTTCAATTTCGAATCCGGATGGCAGCTTCGCTTTAGTGACTCCCGTAAATTCGGTAGAGTATTCCTGATGAAGGATTCGAACGAGTTGCTGGGCAAGCTTGGTCCGGAACCGTTGTCAGAGTTTTTCAATCCGCCGCAGCTCGCCCAGATCCTTTCCGAACACCGCCGGGCGCTTAAGCCGCTGCTCCTGGATCAGTCTGTGATTGCCGGCCTGGGAAATATCTATACCGACGAGGCGCTTCATCGCGCAAAGCTTCATCCGTTGCGACTCAGCGATTCCCTCAAACCCGATGAAGTGGACGCCCTCTGGAAGGGAATTCGAGAAGCGCTGCAGAGCGGATTGCACCACAATGGTGCCAGCATCGATTGGGTCTACCGGGGAGGAGATTTCCAGAACTACTTTCGAGCCTACGGGCGCACGGGTGAGCCATGCCCAGAATGCGGTACCGAGATCGTTCGTACGGTAGTCGGCCAGCGCGGCACTCATTTCTGCCCGACCTGCCAGGTTGAGGAGCTTCACTGAAGTGGATGACCAGCTAGTAATTGGCATTCTGCTGATCATCGTCGGAATCGCGATAGGCTTGATCGCGGTGGCAGTGGTTCTCAATCGGCGGGAAGATCAAATCGCAGCTGAGCTGGACCCTGAGACGGAGGATGCGGTGGACGAGGCAGCTCCCGAATCCGATGAGGAAGATCCCGTCATAGAACTCGATGAGGGTGAGCCCGATTCTGAAATCGACGAGGGCGAGCCGTCGGAAGAGGCTGACGCTGCGGAGGAGCAGGCACCACCCGCGCCTTTAGAAAGGCAATTGATTGCCGAAATCTACCGGGAGGAAGTGACCGGAAAACTCATTGTGCGGGCCGGCGATCAAGAGTACTTAGATGGCAAGCAAATTGAGAACGAGGCCGATCGCAGGCGGCTGGCATATGCAGCCTCAGATCTTTCAGATTGGTTCCAAGGGGAGTTTGAGTATGGGGGACGATCCGCCGCTGCTAGCTCTCCACAGCAGGCCGAATCATCGGATCAGATGCTCGAAGAGATCAATGAGATCCTGCAGCGATCGCTAGCCAGCACTCCCGATCGCGGAGTTCGGCTATTTCCGGACGGAGTAGGCGGGGTGAAGGTCATGATTGGCGTCAAGAGCTACGAAGTCGAAGATGTCCCGGACGATGAGATTAAGGACCTTATCCGCCAGGCTGTTGCGGAGTGGGAAGCGGATCAATAAGCGGCTGAGCCTCTTCAACCGCCTCGACGGTCAAGCGGCCAGCATCTTCGTTAAGTTGAGCAACCGGCAATCGCGGATCGTGGATAAAGAATAGCCAGGCGTTCCGCTCGAGCGCCCACTTCTGCCAGCGCTGTTTGGTACGAATATTCTCCAATGGTTCCACATCAAAAGCCGTAACCCAGGCGGTTCTCGCCATGTGCACCGAATATGTCGCCAGATCCGAGACGAACATCCCGGACCAGTCTCCACTCTCGAGAACTACCGCTTGGTGCCCGCGCGTGTGCCCAGGCGTCATCACGCATCGAACATGCTTTGTTATTTGCTCATCTCCATGGAGCAAGCGCATCTTCCCAGCGGATATCAGTGGGTCGAAGTTCTCTGTGAAGTAGGTCCCGCGCGTTCGCGCATCTGGATGACTCGCATCCGCCCACTCCATTCGCTGCACCACATACTCCGCATTTGGGAAGGCAGGTCGGGTCTCCCCGTCAACAAGCATCGTGTTTCCACCGCAGTGGTCCCAGTGAAGATGCGTGTCGATCACCAGATCGATGTCATCGGGAGAAACTCCGAGATTCTGCAGCCCCTCGGCCAGACCTCCCGTCGGGCGCTCCAATCCCCAGTTCTTCGTGGCCCGCTCATCGAGCTTGGTTCCCAATCCATTATCGATCAGGATAGTTTGATCTTCCGATCGCACCAGCAGACAGGTGAGACTCTGCGCGATCAAGCCGCGTTCGTCGGGCTCGACGATACGACGGTAAAGCGCTCGCGGCACCAAGCCAAACGGCCCCCCTGGATCTACCCAGATGAGGCCGTCGCTTACCAGATGGATTTCCAGATCACCGATAACGATGGGCGTTCTCTCTAGCTTTCCTTCATTCCCAACCCAAGCGATTCTTGTAATTGATCTTCAAGCTGTTTCTTGTCTGACTCGGGGAGAAATGAGTATTGGGCTCCCGAAATGATCAAGCCCTTTAATGTTTCTTCCGACAAGCCGAGCTCAGATACCGCAGTAAAGTATTCGTCGCTGAGCCGAATATTGGATATCCCGGGGTCATCAGTATTCAAAGTGACGACCAACCCGGTGTTGATCATATCCGGGAGCGGATGCTTCTCCATTCCCGATATCACGCCAGAATGCAGGTTACTGGTCAGGCAGACTTCAAATGCCGCCCTACGGTCTCTGGCGATCGCAACCACTTCCGCATCTTCCATCACACGCACCCCGTGTCCGATTCGAGAGGCGCCCATCAGAGTCAACGCTTGCTTCACAGAATCCGGCCCGGCCCACTCTCCTGCGTGGACCGTAGTTTTTAGTCCAGCCTCTCCTGAAGATTTGAAGATGGAGATGAACGGATCAGCGGGGAAATCAACCTCGTTGCCTGCCAGATCCAGCCCAAGAATACCCTTGCCCGCGTTGTCGGCTGCGATTTGCGCGACCGCTTCGGCCAATTTCACCGATTCGTGACGATTGACGCTTGCAATCAGCCCCACGCGAATGCCAAACTCGCGGCTAGCTTCGTTCGCGAATTCAATAACCCACGCTACTACCTCGTCCAGAGCAAAATCTCTTGCGTGAGCCAGAGCGGCCGGCGTGAATCGCAGCTCTAAGTACACAATGTTGTCGATCACAGCATCCTCGATTGCCTCGTGGATGACACGCTGAATAATTTCAGGAGAACGATAGATTGGGCGAAGCACCCGGAACTTGGACAGGAAGTTGGGAAGCGTTCTTGGTTCTGCGCTCCCGATTTGCACTTGCTCCCGCAAGAGCGTCTCTTCTTGAGGCAGATCGAGCCCCTCTTGCTTAGCGATCTCCATCAGGCTGCGGAGCCGAAGCGATCCCTCGAGATGTCGGTGAAGATCTACTTTGGGTAGATCGGAGAGACGATCGTACTGCGAAGGAGGGGATGCCAACGGTTCAGCGACGCCTTCTGCGGCGTCGTTTCCTGCTTTTCGTAGGTTTGTCGGCTTTTTGGACAGGCGAGGCAGTTTTGCTTCTCGACTGGATTGCGCGCGTCGGTTGAGAAGTGCTAACTTGCAGCCGAAACATCCTCGAAACAACCCCTGCGCGAATGCTTGCTAGAAGACCGCGAAACATATCTACAGCACGGCTCTTGTATTGGACGAGCGGGTCGCGCTGCCCATAGGCCTCAAGACCGATCGAAGTGCGCAAGGCTTCCATCTCGGTGAGATAGTCTACCCAAAGTTGATCGCCAACGCTCAGCAGCAAACGCCGGTACGCCTCGGCCACCAGCACAGTTCCCACTATTCGGTGAACTTGCTCGCGAACATCCTCGCGCAAGGTGCCTGCATCTCGGATCTCCTGGTAGGCCTCTTCGCCGAGTCCAGCCCGAAGCTCCGCCTGAAGCTCGTCGCTGAAACTATCGATTCCCGATCTTCGGAGCTCAGATTCTCCGACCATTTGTTGAACCGAAGCCTTCGCTCCCGCCAGGTGCTCTAGGATGCGTTCAATGAGCTCGCTCTGCTCTTCCTCTTCCAGCAGGCCGGCGGCGTAAAACGCGTAAGAAAGCCTAGGCACGATCAACTCTCGAGCCTGGTGGCTACGGCTGTCAAAGGACTTCTGCTTCGTATAACTCATCTGTACAAGTGCTCGAATTATTGATGCGTCGCCGCCTGAATCCGACTGCGTAAGCACACCCTCGAGCTCGCGCGTGATTTCGGTTTGAAGACGCTCTACGCGCCGCTCTTCGACCCGATCAAGCGCCGCGAAAAGCTCGATCTCGGCCTGATCCCAATCGATAGGAGTTTCAACCCTTGGCATATCAAGTTCTTCGCCTACCCGTCGCTGCAAAACCTGGATGAGCCCCGCCAAGACCCTCGCGCCTAGGCCAATTTCAATAAGCTCAGGTACCGAGTCCCTAAATCGATCGGGGTCTTCGATAATCTGCTTGCGGGCATCTCCATCTACCTGCAATCGGAGGCCGGCCGCGTTTTCGACCGCGCTCAGCATTTCGCTTGCGTCTGGCTGGACGCCCAGCTCATCTGCCTCCAGAAGCGTTCCCTCGATGGCCATATCCGCCAGCTCCGCGCGCTGTTTGACCTGATCATCGAGGCCCGATATTGCGCGTTCGACCTGGATTTCGGCAGCGATTCGGGTGTGTTTGGCTTGAGCCTCCAACGAACTTCGCCCAATACCCAATAGGGCTTCACGGAGCGGCTCTTGCGCATTGGATTTCTGCTGAAGGAATTCCAGCAATTGCCTCATCATGAACGAAGGGTAGGGATGGTCTGTATCCAATCCAAGGGTGGGTTGGACCTCTTCCAGCCAGGCCAACAGCCGCCAGGGGCCTTCCTCATCCTCCATTGCGGCCACAACATGCCCTTCCACTTCGACTCTCAGCAGCTCTTGAATATCTTCCGTCAAGTCGTCCTTGGCAAAGACCCGATTGCGCTGACTGTAAAAGATCTCGCGCTGCTGATTGAGGACATCGTCGTATTCCAGCAAATGCTTGCGGCGATCGAAGTTGGTGCCTTCCACCCGCGTTTGAGACTGTTCAATGGTCTTATTCACGATCCCATGGCCGATGGGCGTGGCGTCATCAATATTGAGGCGCTGCATGAGCCCGGATACCTGCTCGCCCCCGAACAGACGCATCAATTCATCTTCGAGCGAGAGGAAAAACTGCGATGAGCCTGGGTCACCTTGTCGAGCTGCCCGGCCCCGCAGCTGATTATCAATTCGCCTGGCGTCATGTCGTTCTGACCCGATCACATGCAGACCCCCGGCCTCTCGAACAAGCTCCTCCTCCTTCATAAAGCGGCGGAACAGATCGACTTCGGCCTCATAGATTCCCAGCGCATCTTCACTAGCTCCCTCAAGCAGTGCCAGCCGTTCCTCCAGGTTGAGGGTTTCCGGATCTGGGTTCCCCATTCTACGAAGCACACGGTTGATCGATGCAAGCACCTCTTCTGCAAATTCACCACCAAGCTTGATATCGACTCCACGACCGGCCATATTGGTCGCGATGGTCACCGCCCCAAATGAACCGGCACTGGCAATGATTTGTGATTCCTCGGAATGCTTTTTTGCATTCAGAACGTTGTGTCGGATACCACTTGCGAGCGTTTCGGCAAGTCGTTCGTGGTGCTCGGGATCGAGTGAGAGCACTCGTGCCAGCCGCTCTACATTCTCTTCCTTGCCAGGATTCATTACGATTTCCAGGTCCCGGCCGAATGGCTTCATCAATGCGTTGCTCAGTGCATCCAGCGGTCCATACAGCTGTTGGAGTTCTTCTACCCGCATGCCATCGTCGGGGAGGTCGTGTGCCTCCAGATAGGCATCGCGCAAGACTTCGATGATCGCCAGCTTTTGCAGCATTTTGGCCCGCAGTCGTTCCGAGAGCTGCTCTGAAAGCTCGACGGAGGTGGTTCCTACTAAAAGCGGTTGCCCGATGACATGCCGCTTGAGGATTTCCATGGTGACGGCGCGCAACTTGGCTTCTACAGTCCGGTAGACCGCGTCCTGGAAATCCTTCCGCTTCCAGAATACGGGCGTGGCTTCCGCATCGTCCCGACGCGAATAGTAGAAAAAGCGGTGCCCGTCTTCTTTATAGTCAATTTCAAGCAGTTCAGAATCCTCTTGCGATGCAACAAATTCGAGATTCGTCGGAAGCGGCAGCACATCGACATCATAAATCTTGCTGAACTCTTCGGCTTCCGTGATCGCGGTGCCGGTCATGCCAGACAACTTCTCGTACATTCGAAAATAATTCTGCAGGGTGACGGTTGCGTAGGTGACATTCTCCTGGCGGATGCGCACCCCTTCTTTGGCTTCGACCGCCTGATGGAGACCATCCGACCAGCGTCGGCCAGCCATCATACGCCCCGTAAATTCGTCGACGATGATGACGCGGCCGCCTTGAACGACGTAGTCTTTGTTGCGCTTGAATAGGAAGTTGGCTCGCAGGCTTTGCTCGAGATATCCCAGCAGGCGGGCCTGCTCAGGGGTGATGTCTTCTGGCCGATCCAAATCGTGCAGAGGGCGTCCTAGCAATCTCTCAACGTGATCCTCGCCCAACTCCGTCAGAGAAATGTTTCGGTCCCGCTCGCTGACCTCGTAGTCCTCCGGGGAAAGCTGCCGAACGATGCGACCCATTTCCACATATTGATCGGGATCTTCCTGCGCGGGCCCCGAGATAATCAGCGGTGTTCTGGCTTCATCAATGAGAATATTGTCCACCTCGTCCAGTATGGCGTAGTAGTGGCCGCGTTGGGAACGAGCTTCCAAAGACTGAGCCATATTGTCACGAAGGTAGTCAAAGCCGAATTCGTTGTTGGTTCCATACGTCACATCTGCTGCGTAGGCTTCAGCTCGATCTACGAGCGTCAGATGATGCACATCTTCCTGGCCCGCGTCTTTGGTGGGATCATAGATGAAGGCCTTACGCCCGTGCTCGGTCCGGGCCGCCTCCTGAAGGACTCCGACCTGGAGCCCATGGAAGCGAAAGACGGGGCCCATCCAGCGGGCATCGCGCCGCGCAAGGTAGTCATTTACGGTAACCAAGTGGATCCCTTTGCCGGTTAGAGCGTTGAGATAGATCGGCATGGTGGCCACGAGCGTTTTGCCCTCGCCGGTCTTCATCTCTGCTATTCGTCCTTCATGCAGCGCGATTCCACCGATCAGCTGCACATCAAAATGGCGGAGCCCAACGGTCCGGATGGCTGTTTCGCGCACCACGGCGAACGCCTCCGGAAGTAGATCATCTAACGGTTCTCCGGAGTTCAGCCGCTCCCTAAATTCTGACGTTTTCGCCTTGAGGGCCTCGTCCGACAGCTCGCGAAGGCTCGGCTCAAGCTCGTTGATGCGCTCTACAATTTCGCCGTAGCGCTCCATGTCTTGCCCAATGGAGTCGCCCGCGAAGAACTTCGTAAGTCCTTTTAGCATGGAATTGCGGATTATAGCACGCAGGGATTTTTCGACGAGTTAGCTCGGTTCCAGGGTAGATCGAGTCAGGATTCGGTCACTCTGCGTTCCTCTAATGAGGAATGGTCGATCTCGTGCTCTTGACGCGATTTGGAGCGAAGCTACAATCGAGTGTGGGGGCGGTGGCGGAATTGGCAGACGCCGGGGACTTAAAATCCCCTGTCCGAAAGGACGTGTGGGTTCGATTCCCACCCGCCCCACTTGGGGGATTCGTGGCGTGTGAGTTGAACTTCTCCCGCCTTACCTTGGAGTTTCGTGACGTGTGGGTTCGACTTCTACCCGGCCCACCTAGGGATTCGTGACGTGCGGGTGAGGTCTAGGGTGTTTCACTGGTTCCTGTGTCCTCATCTGACTGCAGGCCGTAAAGGAGGCGCTGCTCATCGGTCATCTCGGGCACGTAGCGATTCGCCAACGTCCAGTCGATAAGCTCCTCGGGCGTGCGAAAGATGACCTCCCAGATGCGAAACGTTCCATCGTCGCTTACCGAATACGCTCGCTCGCCATTCGGGCCAAAGGCGACATCGTCAACAAAATCGGTGTGGCCCGTGAAGGTCAAGAGCGGCATACCGCTTGCCGCGTCCCAGAGCTGGACGCCGCCAGACCACGGAGACGTCAGCACAGTTCGTCCGTCCGGGCTGTATGCGACGGCGACATCCCCGATTTCGGATCCGAAGCTGCGTTCAACCTCCCAGGTCGCTGTATCCCACAGGAGCGCCGGGCCCCAGTCCCCGACAGAGATCGCGAAACGGCCGTCTGGACTGAAGGCCGCCGCGCGTGCGTTCCCTCCCAAGCCGATCATCTTTTCAATCTGCTGCCCACTCTCCCAATCCCAAGCGATGATGGAGTGATCCAAGGAGGAAGTCACCAGCGTCTCGCCATCCGGGCTGAATGCGAAATCCCAAATGCAGTCGGTGTGGCCGTCGCCATCTGCCCCGAACCGACGCGTTAGTTCACCCGTATCGATATTGATCACACCCACGCTGGTCTCATCCAGGTAGACCAGCACCGATTGACCATCTGGGCTCAAGCTGAGCGGTGTCATACAGTCGCCCTTTGTCCCATAAATCGGCAATCCCTCGCCCAGCCGGCCCACGTCCATGCCGCTGGAAACCTCCCACTTGATGGCGACAAAGGGCTCACAGCCAGCCGATAGGCCTACATCAGTCGGCCGGCCACCAGAAACCGTTAGTAAGTGTTGCCCATCGGCGGTGAATGTGGCCGCATGAACCAGACACGGATGGCCGCTCCGCTCCGACTCAAACCGCCGAATTTCGTTGCCGGTTGTCAGATCCCACAGGATGACTGGGTAACCATCCGCGGTCGCCACTGACGTGATGGCAGTCTTTCCATCCGGGCTGAGCGCGAGGGCGAGACCAAAATTCCCCGCAAGCTCAAAATCCGGCACCGTCAGCCGATCCAATTCGAGTCCGCTCGACAGACTCCAGCGGCGAATGGTGGAGTCGGTAGAGGCGGTG